>PCTS01000043.1:2144-7866 GCA_002771565.1 Candidatus Campbellbacteria bacterium CG22_combo_CG10-13_8_21_14_all_43_18 | reverse complement strand
CACAGCCCAACACCATCTATATACAAAGGTCTGACCTTATGTATATGTATAAATGACATTAGGCTGTGGCAAATAATGCCTGTCTCGCCGGTAGGCGGACCTGTCTGCCGACTAAGGAAGGCAACTGATTTTTGGAGAACTTAATTTCTACCCTTAATTATATACCTCTTTAGCACTTTTGTCAACCCCACCTTTTTGTAAAATAGGTAGAATGAACATTGAGATTTTTGAGAGGTCGGACCTCTCAAAGATTCAAATGGGCTCATCACTTATTTTTTACCGTTGCCTCCTTTACTTTTCTTTTTACTTTCTCTGTATCCGATCAGAAATTTTTTGGGGTCCTTATCCAGGTCCATAAAGTCGTCAACCGCCTCCATAAAACGTGAGGAAGAAGAACGGCCAAACGAAACCGCCTCCACCTGACAACCCTCGTTCATTTGGAGATATCCAACCAACGGTATGAAATCGCCATCACCGGAAAAGATTATTACCGTGTCGAGCTTAGGCGCCATTTTAATGGCGTCAACCGCAAGGCCGACATCCCAGTCGGCTTTTTTGGCTCCTCCCAGAAATATCTGCAAATCTTTCGTCTTAGCCTCAATGCCCATTTTCTCCAAGGCCTCAAAAAAAGGTTTTTCCTCGCCGCTTTCCGTGGTGATGACATAGGCAATGGCTCTGATTAAAGCCCTGTCCCCGACCGATTGCTTCAAGACCTCGCCGAAATTAACCTTGGCCCCATTGTAGAGATTCTTGGCGCTGTGATAAAGATTTTGAGCATCTATAAAAACTCCAACTCGCTGTTCTTTGTGCTTAACAACAGACATATTAAAAAATAGCTTATGAATAAAAATTCAAGAATGTTTATAAAACAAACCCATGATTCCAAAATCACGAATTTGGAGTCTTGAATCCCAAAAAAGCCGGCCCCTTATTTCTTAAGACCCACTTTTTTGATTATCGCGTCGTAACGCTTTTCGTCATTCTTTTTAAGGTACTTCAAATGAGCTCTTCTTTTTTCAACAAGGCCCAAGAGCCCTCTTCGGGAGTGCTTGTCCTTGTTGTTTTCTTTCAGATGTTTTGCCAGCTCATCTATCCTTTTAGACAAAATTGAAATCTGGACCTCGGGAGATCCAGTGTCTTTTTCGTGCCTCTTGACCCTTTTGATGGCGCCTTGCTTCTTTCTCTTCGTAAGCATCGGAGATAATCTTACCACTTTAAGCCGAATTTTGTCAACTAATACGCTAATGGCTCTTAGAACCATCATTCCTATGTAGGAATCCGGTGTCTCCCTATCCATATTTTGCTCATATTTTGCGACGCTAAAATTAGTGTAGAATATCCGTATGGAAATAAAGCTTCTGAAAAGGGATTTTCTTGAATCTTTGGAAATTGAAAAAGGGCGCTCTCTTAAAACAATTTCAAATTATGAAAGATATCTGGACAGGTTTTTAGAATTTTCAAAAATAACAAAACCTGGTGAAATCACCGACGAGTCTATCCGCCTTTACAGAGTTTGGCTTAACAGGAGGCCCGGACTTGGAAAAGAAACTCTCTGCAAAAAAACCCAAAACTATTATCTCATTGCTCTGCGCGCTTTCTTAAAATATCTGGCCAAGAGAGAAATAGCATCGCTTCCGCCGGAAAGGATTGAGCTTGCCAAGACCGAATCAAGAGATTTGGATTTGATTTCAAAGGAAGAATTAAAAAGACTGATGGAGGCGCCCTCGGGAGGCGCCCTGGCGGACCTGCGGGACAAAGCCATCCTGGAACTCTTATTTTCAACCGGCCTGCGAGTTTCGGAAATAGCTTCATTGTCGCGGGATTTGGATTTAAGCAAGGACGAGTTTAGCGTCAGAGGCAAAGGCGGCAAGGTGCGTCTTGTTTTTTTATCGGAAGAGGCCAAGAGTGCCGTCAGTGGATATTTGAAGAAGCGGACCGATTTGGATGACGCTCTTTTTATAAATTTCTCGCCGGCCTCGGCCCAAGCCGAGGCCGGCGGAAGAGCGGGCGGAAAAACCGGAGAAAAAAACCTGTGCCTTTCTCCTCGTTCCATTGAAAGAATCGTCAAGAAAAGAGCCATTCAGGCGGGAATCTCTAAGAAGGTGACACCTCACGTTATTCGCCACTCTTTTGCCACCGACCTTTTGAGAAACGGCGCCGATATCAGGGCGGTCCAAGTGCTTTTGGGTCACGCCAACATTTCGACGACACAGATTTACACGCATGTTACCGATAAACATCTAAGGGAAATCCACAAAAGATTCCACAACAAAAGAGGCGAATAATTTTGGGAAGTAGTAGAATAAAACTGCTGAAAAAAAGGTTTCTCAAAGAGCGTCGACTTTGGGAATTTTGTTAAAAGTTTCGCTTAAAATCATGATTGGAGGATCGCACGGAAAACTCGCTCCCCTCTTCCTTCTTTTGATTGCCATTATTTTTCTTCTGGGAGGCCTCGGGGTTTTTGACCAGGCTTTTGTCGGTGTCGCTTGGCCGATACTTCTTGGAGTTTTGGCTCTCATCTGGATGGGAGAAGGCAAGTAAGCTCGTACTTAGGAAAGCCCCGCGCGGCCGGAGGCCGCGCGGGGCTTTCTCTTTTTGATGTTAATGGTTAATATTAGAATCGTATGCGCTTAAGCTCTTGGAATGTAAACGGACTGCGGGCGGTTCAAAGGAAAGGCCACTGGCGTCCTTTTATAAAAAAAGATTTTGACATTATCTCTCTCCAGGAAACAAAAGCCCATCCGAGCCAGCTTTCGGAGGAATTGCAGAACCCATCCGGTTATTTTTCATACTTTAATTCTTCCGATTTAAGAAAGGGCTACAGCGGCGTCGTCATTTACTCAAAAGAAAAAGCCTTAAAAAGCGAAAAGCTAAAGAACCTCAAAATTTTTGACGAAGAGGGCCGGGTCTTGATTCTCCACTTCAAAAAGTTTGTTCTCATAAACGCATATTTCCCCATGACCGGCCGTGATGAACGGCTTTCCTATAAGCTGGAATTTAACGACGCCATTTTGGCCAAAATGGAGCGTCTGAAAAAAGAAGGCAAAAAAATTATTCTCTGCGGAGATTTGAATGTAGCCCATGAAGAAATTGACTTGGCCAGACCGAAAGAAAACGAAGGACGGGCCGGCTTTAGGCCGGAGGAAAGAGCCTGGTTGGATGAACTTGTCTCTCTCGGATATATCGATGTCTTTCGACACCTTTATCCCCGCAAAAAAGGCATTTATACATATTGGGACTTAAAGACAAGGGCCAGAGAAAGGAATGTGGGCTGGCGCATTGATTATTTTTTCATTAGCCCCGGTTTGATAAAGGATGTGAATAAATTTGAGACTTTGACAAATTTCTACGGTTCTGACCACTGCCCGATTTTATTGGATATAAATATCCAATAAAATCAAGCCAGAAGGTCTCAACCACAACGTTAAAAACCCAAAGTACTACAGTTAACTGTAGTACTTTGGGGGAGGTTTTTCTAACGGACATTTCTGACATTCTAAAGGACATTTCTAAAGGACATTTATTTATCCACAGAAATGTCCTTTACAAAAATGTCCTTTAGAAATAGAATTTCTGTCAGATAAGCGAGCCGTTGTCCTTTATGCTCGCATTGGTTCATTGAGAATGCATGCGTATATATACGTTTGGAGATCACTTGGTACAGGGCTTTTGCCTGACCGCGAAACCTCGTAAAGACATTTATGTTACCGAGAATGCCGGAGCGCGCTCGGATTAAACGCCATGGGTTTGTGGCGCAATGGCTCTCTTCGCTGAGAGACTCTCCAACTCCAAGGACTAAAAGGTTCTTGAAGAAGCCACCTCTGGCTGTTCAGATCAACAAGCGGACCACTTTTTCTCACTCAAATCTCCACATTTGAAGGTTCTCGGATCTTTGTCGCAGGTGGCTTTCTTGTTTCCATACCCCCACTTTAATTTCTAAAGGACAAAAACCAAACTCTAAAGGACAAAACATTACCTTAAGCGTTTAATGTTTTGTCCTTTAGAAAAGTTCTAAAGGACATTTTCTATTTAACCCAATTTTTATCTCTGATTTTTTCAAGAGCCTCTCCCTCTCTTTTTTGTTTTTCGGCTTTTCCCTTCTCGGAAAGAGCTATGAGCTTGGAACTATTCATTTTTGACATCTCTACCGCCCTTTTTTCCAAGTATTCGGCCTTGTTTAAGAGCGGGTCCTCCAGAACCTCTTCTAAAAGAGCGTTTAAGATATAGCCTATTTTAGGCCCGGGTGTTTCATGTGTAACCTTCATTACCATTGCCCCATCTATTTTAAGCATTCCAACGGATATTGGGTCTCTCATCACCTCCTCAATCATAGACTTGTATTTTCTAAGACGATATGGCTCTTCTTTGGGCCTTCCGGTGCCGATTCTGTCGCAGACTCTAAGGTTTATCAAATCCCAGATGTTTTCTTTTCCGACATTTCTTACCATCCTTCTGACCGCGGAATGTGTTATTTCCTCTGTATCGGAGAAAAACATATGCCAACGGACCAGTTTTGAAACTTTCTCCACCATCTCCTTGGGATATTTTAGGTTGGAAAGTGTTTCCCGTGTAACACGCTCTCCCACAACATCATGCCCAAAAAAGGTCCATTCTTTGTTCTTGCCCCCGCTTCTTCTAGTTCTGGGCTTCCCAATATCATGAAACAGCGCCGCCAGCCTTATTTCCTCCGAGAATCCCTTTTTGGCGCCCGCTTGGACTGTTTTTAGACTGTGCTCCCAAACATCATAAGCGTGTATTCCTCCCTGCTTCACCCCCTCCGCTTTCAAAAGCTCCGGAATTATAAATTGGAGCAAATTAAATTTTTTTAGCTCTATTAAGCCATATTTTGGTCTTTTAGACATGATTATCTTCCTAAATTCATCTCTGATTCGTTCTTTTGAGATATCTTTTAGTTTCATGTGTAACAGCTCTATAGCCTCGGCGGTTTGGGGCTCTATTTGAAAATCTAAAACGGTGGCAAATCTAACGGCTCTCATAATTCTCAAGGCATCTTCAGAAAAACGCCTGCTCGGCTCAAGAACAGCCCTGATGAGTTTGTCCTTTATATCCCGATGTCCGTTATAAGGGTCCACCAAATGTCCTTTATAGCCGGGCTTAATGTCCTTTAGAATGTCCGTTAGAATTTTTACCGGAGCAATCCCCCGTTTAGCGCGAGGACTTTTCTCCGGCGATAAATCCAAGGCTATGGCGTTTATGGTTAAATCTCTTCTTAGAAGGTCCTCCTCAATAGTCTTGGCAAAGACAATTTCATCCGGCCTTCTTCCATCAGAATATTTCCCCTCTTTTCTGTAGGTCGTAACTTCTATATTTTTCAGGCTTTCGTCCTCGGTTTCATCATTTACGACCCCTACCGTGCCGAAGGTATTTTCATAAAAAGTGTGCGGGAAAAGCTCCTGAACTTTATCCGGTCCGGCGTTGGTCGCAATATCCCAATCCTCGGGCTTTTTCCCCATCAAGATGTCTCTGACGCAACCTCCCACCAAAAAAGCTTCATATTGAGCCATTTTTAGCGTTTCTGTAACAAAGAGAACCTCTTTTGGAATTTTAGGTTGCGACATTTTCTCGTTCTTTGATATATTTAGAATTATATTACGCCTTTTTCTTTGAGCCTAATTGTATTAATCTATATAAGCGAGCTCTCGTGGTGAAACGGATATCACGCGACGCTTCGGACGTCGTATTGGGGGTTCGAATCCCTCCG
>PCTS01000043.1:0-2095 GCA_002771565.1 Candidatus Campbellbacteria bacterium CG22_combo_CG10-13_8_21_14_all_43_18 | reverse complement strand
AAGTCCGGGGGACTTCCACGGGATTTTCCATCAGAAAATCGAATCCCTCCGGGAGCACCAATATCTCGCTTTTTGCCTGCAGGCAAGGCGGAGGAGATGGAAATTCTGGAAATTTGGCGCGCTTATTCTTTTAAGGTGGTTTTGTCTTTATCTCGTCTTGGCTAAAAAAACAAGTAATTAAGACTTTAATTAAAGAATTATTGAGATATAATGTTTTAGCCGTTGCGGGATTAGTTTAGTGGTAGAATACATCCTTGCCAAGGATGAGACACGGATTCGATTTCCGTATCCCGCACACTAAATTTCGTTTTGAATTATGTTCTATCTGTATATTTTGAGGAGCAGAAAAGATAAAGAACTTTATATCGGTTCAACAAACAATCTCAAGAGACGACCGGAAGAACATAATTCCGGAAAAGTCCCCTCAACAAAGCCACGAATTCCTTTTGAATTATATTCCATATCCGCTTCGCTAAGCTACGCGGGCTTCGCCGGGTTTTGTATAAAGGACATTTTTAATGGCATAAAGGACATTCTAAAGGACATTTTGATTGTGCCTAAAAATAAGGATATTTCGTGTGTCTGTTTACTAAATAAGCTCAAAAACCCCTTTTTAAAGCCTTAATTTGGAAATTCTTTTGTGTCCTTTATGAATATGGCTCTGCATCTTGCTATCTCGGTAAAACATATCAGACATTATGTGCATAAGTCTGTTAATAAGTGTATAAAGGACATTTCTTTTGTCCTATTGTTTTCTTTGTCGAATCTTGCAAAAATTTTCTAATCTCTAAAAAAAGCCTTTATCTTCCTTTGTCTTGGGTCTGACTGGGGATTTTTCACATGAAACGTAACTATACTATAATTTTTATATGGCCAGACATAACGAAATAGGGGAATTGGGAGAGAAAATCGCAAGCAAGTGGCTTCAAAATAAAGGCTATAACATTATTGGAAGAAATTACCGGAAAAAATGGGGAGAAATAGACATTATTGCCCAAAAAGGGCGGACCATACATATGGTGGAAGTAAAGAGTATTTCGTGTCCGAATCCCGATAAAGTGGACATTATTGAACAATCGGCTTCTCGAGAACTCCAAACTGCCAAGAACCTTGATGGATTCAGACCGGAGGAGAATGTCCACCCCAGAAAACTTCAAAGACTCTATCGCGCCATAGAAACATATTTGGCGGAAAAAAATATGGAAAATGAGTGGCAGCTTGATGTGGCCGTGGTTTATCTTGATACCGTGGGAAAGCGGGCCAAAGTCAGTTTTTTGGAAAATATTGTCTAGAGCCTGTCTTGGTGTGTGTACAAACGAAAGTTTTATATGTGTTAAAATTGTTTCAGATTGGATACTTTCAACCGGGGGGAGGGGCGCGTGAGATTGCGAAGCGAACTCGGCGTCGGCTGGACGGCGACCTCTCGGCTGAAAAGAGGTTTGGCGGCAGCAGCTCTTTTCTATATGATCTTCTTGGTCTTCCTATACATCGTCCTTGCCGGGGCGATGCGGTAAGAAGACATCCTCGTTTCTTTCAATGCCTGAACCCGTTCTCGGGCTTTGGCGCGCATGATATATAATGTCTCTATGCGAAAATTTTTTCCGGTATTTTTTCTGGCATTTTTTCCCCTCCTTATTGTCTCGGCTGAAAGCAACGCCGGTTTTATCAGCGGTTTTTGGTATTCCAGACTGCCGTTTTTTGCCGGAGAAACCGTCAGAATTTATACGGCCGTGCAGAATCAAAGCGGAGAGAACATTTCCGGAACTATCAGATTTTTTAACAACGGCGAAGAAATAGGGGAGTCAAATTTCAGCGCTCCCGAGGGCGGACTTATTCAAAAATGGATTGACTGGCAGGCGACGGAAGGCAATCACAAATTTCAGGTCAAGCTCTTTGATGTTAAAAACCAGAAAGGGGAGAACCTCACTCCCTCCGACAGCGTTTCAAAAATTGATGAAAAATTTGCCGACCTTGACACCGACGGAGACAGGCTGGGGGACAGAGACGACGATGACGATGACGACGACGGCCGGAGTGATGTTTTGGAAAAAAAAGAAGGGACAAACCCTTTGGTTTTTGACACTCTCGCAAAAAA
>PCTS01000017.1 GCA_002771565.1 Candidatus Campbellbacteria bacterium CG22_combo_CG10-13_8_21_14_all_43_18 | reverse complement strand
AAGTACTTGTTTTAAAGCGAACAAAACTTTCAACTACTACAGTTAACTGTACCAACCACTACAGTTAACTGTAGTAGTTGGGGGAGGGGTCGGATTCAAAAATCAAAAGTCCGAAGAGTAAAAGTTTTTCGATGTATCGGAGACAAGCCGAACTTTTTTATTTTTTGATAATGCTCCCGCGTGCCGTAACCTTTGTGTTTTTCAAACCCGTAAGCGGGATATTTTTTTGCCAAAGCCTTCATCTTATCGTCGCGCGCAACTTTGGCCACGATGGAAGCGGCGCTGATGATTTTTTCTTTCTGGTCGCCTTTGATTATCGTCTTTTGGTTGGAATATTTCTCCGGCGCCCGCAGGAGACCGTCCAGCAAAATCTCAAATCGGCCGGAATCCTCAAAAAAGTTTTCGGCGCGTTCAAGACACAAACGAATGGTCGTCTGAAGACATTTGACGATTCCGCCTTCGTCAATATCCTCGGCGTTTGCCATTGTGTGCGTATAAAACAGCAAGCCTTGTTTTTTCAATTTTTTTATTTTTTTAAAAAGTTCCGCTCTTCTCTTCGGACTTAATTTTTTGGAGTCGGTCAAAAGCGGAAGTTCTTTCAAAATCTTTGCTTGAAATGCCGGCCTCCATGCTACAAGACCCGCGCAAACCGGCCCGGCCAAAGGCCCGCGACCGGCTTCGTCTATGCCGATAATACATCTTTCCATCTTTGCTATAATAGCATGATGCTTCCATCCGAATTTATTCACTTGCACACCCATAGCCATTACAGCCTTCTTCAGGCTCTGCCCAAAATAGACGACCTCATCAGGGCGGCCAAAGAGTCCGGCATGAAAGCTTTGGCTTTGACCGACAACGGCAATCTTTACGGGGCCATAGAGTTTTACAAAAAATGCAAAAAAGAAGAAATCAAACCGATTATCGGCGTTGATTTTTATGTGGCTTTGAACACCAGACATGATAAGAAAACGGGTGTTGATAAAAGAAGATACCGTCTGGTCTGTCTGGCTAAAAATGAAACCGGCTACAAAAATCTTATAAAGCTGGTGACCATTTCCCATCTTGAAGGTTTTTATTACAAACCGAGAGTTGACAAGGAAATTCTTGAAAAATATTCCGAGGGTCTGGTGGCGATAAACCCGTCCTTCAGCGGAGAAGCGACATTTGAACTCAAAATCCATGATTTTGAAAAAGCCAAGGCCGTCATCGCCGAGCATAAAAAAATATTCGGAGAAAACAACTACTACCTTGAAATATCGCATCACCCGGAAATCAATGGGCACGACGAACTCCGGAAAACAATAAAAAAAATAGCGGAGGAGACCAAGACGCCCTTGGTCGCGGGCCAAGAGGTTTTTTATATCAGACCCGAAGACAAGGCGGCCAGAAATACTCTTCTTTCCATCCAGGGCCTGCCAGATTTCGGAGAAAACGCCAAACTGACGGATGCCAATGAAGATTTTTCTTTTATCAATCTGGAAAAAGCGCTGGAGTATTTCAAAGAAACCCCGGAGGCGATTCTAAACACCGTAAAAATCAAGGACGAGTGCAATTTGGAGATTTCCCTCGGCAACTGGGTCTTTCCAAAAGTGGAGCTTCCGGAAAAAAGAACGGCCGACGACGAATTGAGGCGTCTGGTCTATCGGGGTTTAAAAGAAAAAAAGATGAGAAAGACTCCGGAAGTCAAAAAACGCCTGGAATATGAGCTTGGCGTTATAAAAAACAAAGGTTACGCTCCGTATTTTTTGGCGGTGGAAGACTTGATGCGTTTTGCCCATAAAAATAAAATTGTTACCAATATCAGAGGTTCTGTCTCCGGCTCTCTCGTAACATATCTCTCCGACATCACGAAAATCAACCCGCTGGAATACGATATTCCTTTTGAAAGGTTTTTGAATCCGGACAGGCCTTCGCCGCCGGACATCGATATGGATTTCGCCGATGACAGAAGAGACGAGGTTATACAATATACCGTTAAAAAATACGGCCGGGAGAATGTGGCCCAGATAGGAACATTCGGAACAATGGCCGCTCGTGGGGCCGTCCGCGATGTGGCCAGAGCTTTGGGGCATGACTATTCCACGGGCGATAAGATAGCCAAGCTTATTCCGCAGGGGGTGCAGGGTTTTCCGATGACGATAGACAGGGCCTTGGAAGAAGAAGCGGAGCTTTTAACTCTTTACAAAAATGACGATGACACCAAAGAGATTATCGATATGGCTAAAAAAATTGAGGGCTGCGCCAGACATATTTCCGTTCACGCGGCGGGGGTTGTCATTTCCCCGCGTCCTCTTCTTGAATATACTCCTCTGCAGATGGACCCCAAGGGCAAAGACATCATCACTCAATACGATATGTATTCAATTGAAGAAGCCGGCCTTTTGAAATTTGACTTTCTGGGCATTAAAAATCTGACGATATTGAATGATGCCATCAGAAGAGCAAATAAAATCAGAGACCTGAAAATTGATTTGGATGAAATACCCCTGGACGACAAAAAAACTTTTGAAATGCTTTCGCGCGGAGAAACGATGGGGCTCTTCCAATTGAACGGCCAGGGCATAACGCGCTTTCTGAAAGACCTGAAGCCTTCAAACATAGACGATATCAACGCCATGGTCGCTCTTTATCGACCCGGCCCGCTTCAATTTATCCCCCAATATATCGCCAGAAAACACAACGCCCGTCTTATAAAGTACGCCGACCCGGCTCTTGAACCAATTTTAGAGAGAACTTACGGTATTTTGGTTTACCAGGATGACCTTTTGGTGATGGCCCATGAGCTGGCCGGATATTCGTGGCTTGAAGTTGATAAATTCAGAAAGGCCGTCGGAAAAAAAATTCCAAAACTGATGGCCGAGCAGAAAGAAAAATTCATTTCCGGATGCATTAAGACAAAAAACTGGAGCAAAGAAAGAGCCGAGGAAATTTGGGCTTGGATAGAACCTTTCGCCGCCTACGGTTTCAACAAAGCCCATTCCGTAAGCTACGGGAAAGTGGCTTATCAAACGGCTTACATGAAAGCCAATTTTCCGGTTGAATATATGGCCGCCGTCCTGACGGCCGATTCCGGCGATGTTGAAAAAATCGCGGAAGGAATCAGCGAGTGCAAAAGACTCGGCATTAAAGTCTTGCCACCGAACATCAATGAAAGCCTGGGGGCTTTCACCGTCGTTGACAACGACGGCAAACTGGCCGAGAGTAAAGGAGAAGCAAAGGCTATCAGGTTCGGACTCTACACCATAAAAAACCTCGGCCAGGGCATCAGTGATGTTATTATTGAAGAAGCTAAAAAGAACGGAAAATTTGAATCAATAACGGACTTTCTGACAAGAGTTCTGAACAAAAACCTCAATAAAAAATCTCTGGAAGCTCTGATTAAGTCCGGGGCTATGGATACCTTCGGCGAAAGAGGACGGCTTCTCGGAAACCTGGAAACTTTTTTGGAATACAACAAAGAGATGAGTCATGCCCCGGAAAGTCAGGACTCGCTTTTTACGGGAATACCAGAAATAAAAAGGGAACGGCTTGCCTTGAAAAAAGTTCCGGAAGCCACGCAAGACGAAAAACTGGGCTGGGAGAAAGAACTCCTCGGCCTTTATCTTTCCGGACATCCTCTGGAAAAACATGAAGAAAAATTAAAGAAAAACGAATACTCCATCAAAAGAGCCAAGATCGGATTCAAAGCGGGCATGACAACCGTCGTCTCCGGAATCGTGGAAAATTTGAAAGAAATTCTGACCAAAAAAGGAGAAAAGATGGCTTTTGCGCGCCTGGCCGATTTTGAAGAATCAATTGAAATCGTCATTTTTCCGGAAACTTATAAAAAATATCGCAAGTTCCTTGCGGCAGACGAATGTCTTTCCGTAAAAGGGCGGGTTTCGGAAAGAAACGGCGAAATAAGCATCGTGGCCGAAGCGGTTAAGCCTTTGTAGTTTTTAGACACGCTCCGATCGCGGAAATGTTCTCGGAACTTTTTATTTTTATTTATTTTTATTCTTTTATTCAGAGCTTTTCACTTCTGAAATATCTAGTAGAATTATTCATGTATGGCAAATAAGGAAAAATTAGAGAAAACTAGACATTCCTTGGCCCACCTCTTGGCGGCCGCCGTTTTAGAACTTTACCCGAAGGCTTTGCCAACCATCGGTCCGACCATTGAAAATGGCTTCTATTATGACTTCGATTTCGGCCATATAAAAATCTCTGAAGAAGCTCTGCCGAAAATTGAGAAGATGATGAGAAAAATCCTGCCTTCTTGGCATTCTTATGAAGAAAGAGAACTAAATCGGATTGATGCAAAAAAAGAATATCGGGAAAATCCTTATAAAAAAGAATTGATTGATGAAATAGCGGAGAAAAAAGAAAAAATAACTTTTTACAAATTTGGAAAATTTGAAGACCTCTGCCGCGGAGGACATCTCAAAAACCCGGCCGAGGAAATAGACCCCGAGGCTTTCAGATTGCTTTCGGTGGCGGGCGCTTATTGGAAGGGGGATGAAAAAAACAAAATGCTGACAAGAATATACGCCGCGGCTTTTGAATCAAAAAAAGAGCTGGAAGCGCATCTTTTGACGCTGGAGGAAGCAAAAAAAAGAGATCATCGAAAGCTTGGCAAAGAATTGGACCTTTTTGTTTTTTCGGAGCTTGTCGGGGCGGGACTCCCCCTGTGGACACCCAAAGGCACTCTCGTCAGACACCTTCTGGATGATTTCGTCTGGCAATTGCGGAAAGAAAGGGGTTACGAAAGAGTGGAGATTCCGCATTTAACGAAAAAAAACTTGTATGAAAAAAGTGGGCACTGGGCCAAGTTCGGTGATGACCTTTTTAGGATAAAAACGAGAGAAGGACACGAATTCGCCATCAAGCCGATGAACTGCCCGCATCACACCCAAATCTTCGCCAGAAAAACTTGGAGTTATAAAGAAATGCCCCAGAGATATGCCGACACCACTATGGTTTATCGCGATGAGCAGACGGGAGAACTTCACGGTCTTTCCCGCGTCCGGTCCATAACCCAGGACGACGCCCATGTCTTCTGTCGGGAAAAACAAGCCAAGGAAGAGGCTATGAAAATTTGGGATATTGTGGAAACCTTTTATAAAACTTTCGGCTTTGAGTTGAAAGTCAAGCTCTCCATCCATGACAAGGATAATATGGATAGATTTATGGGAGATGTTTCAGGCTGGGAGAAAGCGGTGGAAGATTTTAAATCCTGGATAGAAGAAAAAGGGGCGGAATACGGTTTGGGCGTGGGGGAAGCCGCTTTTTACGGGCCCAAGATAGACTTTATCGCCAAAGATTCTCTGGGACGAGAATGGCAGGTGGCGACAATTCAAATAGACAGAAGTATGCCGGAAAGTTTTGACTTATATTGCATCAATGAAAAAAACGAAAAAGAGAGAGTGGTTATGCTTCATGCCGCCATCATGGGTTCCATTGAGAGATTTTTAAGCGTTTATCTTGAACACTCCGCCGGCATCTTTCCTCTTTGGCTCTCGCCGGAACAGATTTTTATTCTTCCGGTAGCGAAAGACCACAATGCCTTCGCTTGGCAGACCTGCAACAAACTTAGAAAGGCCGGCCTGCGAGTAAGAGTGGACGACAACAGCGAGCCGTTGGGCAAAAAAATCAGAAGAACCAAAATTTCAAAAATTCCCTACTATATGGTCATCGGAGGCAATGAAATGACCTCCGATAAATTAAAAATTGAAGACAGAAATGGAAAAGCGGAAGAGATGGATTTGAAAAATCTCATCGAAAAACTCAAAAAGGAAATAGAAAGCCGATCCTAAAAA
>PCTS01000023.1 GCA_002771565.1 Candidatus Campbellbacteria bacterium CG22_combo_CG10-13_8_21_14_all_43_18 | reverse complement strand
TCATAAACTCCGCAAGCTTATATTCTATCCATTAAACTACGGGGGCGCGAAGAAAACAGAGAAATGCCGATAAACCGCCCCGACTGGGGTTGCCTATTATTTTATATCTTCTTTATAGCCCGAACCAATCTGGATTTTTTTCTGGAGGCGGTATTTTTTTTGATGACTCCTCTTTTTCGGGCTTTGTCTATGGCCCGATACAAATTAGGCAGAACTTTCTCGGCTTCCGGTCTCTTTTTTCTTAGAATAAGGTCCTTAATTTCTTTCTCCGCAGATTTCAAAGCTCTTTTTTTTCTAAGATTAAAAACAGCTTTCTTGGCGTCGCTTCTTAAGGATTTCTTTGCGGCTTTTATTAATGGCATACGGGGGAATACTATAAAATCTTTTTTCAAAAAGCAAATTCTTTCTCGGCGAGAGATATTGGGCTATTATAAAAGAGTGATAGCAAAGCTTACCGGTAAAATTGAGGAGATTAAAGGCAACGCCCTTCTTTTGGGGGTTGAGAATGTCGGCTATAAGATATTCGTCTCAACAAATTCCCTGGCCAAACTCCGACAAGGGGAAGAACTTTCCATCTGGACGCATCTTATCGTCAGGGAAAATGTTCTAGACCTATACGGATTTACGGACAAAGAAGAGCGGGAATTTTTTGAGCTTTTGATAACCGTTTCCGGCATCGGGCCCAAAAGCGCCCTGGCCATTCTTTCTCTGGCGCCGGCAGAGACTCTAAGAAAAGCCATTGTCTCGGAGGATGCCGTATATCTGACAAAAGTTTCCGGTATCGGCAAAAAAAGCGCGCAGAAGATTGTCTTGGAGCTGAAAGATAAACTTAGCGGAACGGAAAGCGATGATGCTTTCAACTTAAGGGAAGAATCGGACACAATTGAAGCCTTGAAGGCCCTGGGCTATACCTTGAAAGAAGCGCGGGAGGCGCTTAAAAATGTTCCGCCGGAAGCCAAAAACCCCAACGAGCGCATCCGGCTTGCCTTAAAGAATTTGGGAAGCAACGCTTAAATTTAAAGCTTAAATTTAAAAATGACAAAAATAGGCAAAGAATTCAGTTGGCTTGAAAAAATTCTTCGTTTTTTTGAAAAGCTTATCCCCAAAAAACTCTATTCTTTCGGCCAACCGATATATCACTACGCTTTGGCTCTTTTGGCGGCGGTTTTTTATCGTTTCCCAAGCCGAAAGATAAACATCGTGGCCGTTACCGGCACCAAGGGGAAAACCACGACCGCGGAAATTATAAACGCCATTTTTGAGGAGGCGGGATTCAAAACGGCTTTGGCGGACACTCTGCGCTTCAAAGTCGGGAACAAATCGGAAAGAAATATGTATAAAATGAGCCTTCGGGGCAGGTTCTTTACCCAAAGGTTTTTAAAAAGAGCTCTTGAGGCCGGATGTGATTACGCCATTATTGAAATAACTTCGGAAGCGGCCAAGCAATACCGGCACAAATTCATTTCTCTTAACGCTCTTCTCTTTACAAACTTGGCTCCCGAACACATTGAGTCTCACGGCTCGTATGACAAGTATGTGGAGGCCAAGCTTTCCATTGCCAAAGCTCTTCGGTCTTCAAGAAAAAAAAGGAGGGTTCTTGTCGCCAATAAAGACGATAAAGAATCGGAAAAATTCCTGGCCCTGAATATTCAAGAAAAATATAAATACGGCTTGGATGACGCCAAAGACTATCGGATTTTGCCGGACGGCCTTGCTTTTTATTTTGAAAATGAAAAATTTGAATCCAAACTTCATGGAAAATTCAACATATATAATATTCTGGCGGCTCTAACATACGCAAAAACGCAAAACATTTCACCAGAGACAATGCGGAAAGCCATAGAAAAATTCTCGGGAGTAAAAGGGCGGGTGGAGTTTATTGAGGAGGGGCAAAATTTTAAGGTAGTCGTTGATTACGCTCACACGCCCGATTCCCTGCAAAAACTCTACGATGTTTTTCAAGACAGAAAAAAAATATGCGTCCTTGGAAATACCGGCGGCGGAAGAGACAAGTGGAAAAGAGCGGTTATGGCGGAGATTGCGGAAAAGAATTGCGCTCACATTATCCTGACAAACGAAGACCCTTATGATGAAAACCCGAGAGAAATTGTGGACGAGATGGCGAGAGCTATTGCCTCTCCCGTTTACGAAATAAAAATAGACAGACGAGAAGCCATTAGAGAAGCCTTGAGACATGCGGAGCAAAACGATGTTGTCTTGATTACGGGCAAAGGCACGGACCCGTATATTATGGGCCCAAACAACGCAAAGATGCCTTGGAGCGACTCGGAGGTAGCCAGAGAAGAGATACGAAAACTCTATAAACCTCATGCCGGAACTGCCTGAAGTTCAGATAACCGTGGACGGAATCAATAAATATCTTCCCGGGCGGAAGATCCTTTCCGTTTGGACGGATTACAAAAGCGGTTATTTCAAAGGCAAGAAAAATATAAAAGACCCCGCTTACTTCAAAAAATTCAGAAAGTTTGTCGCGGGGAAAAAAATAAAAAGAAGCGAGAGAAAAGGTAAAAATATCATCGTTCATTTCTCCGGCGGAGGAGGAATCTTAATTCATATGAAAATGACGGGGCATCTGCTTTACGGCAGATACGAAAAAATAAATCCCAAATTACAAATTTCAAATTACGAGCAAATTCAAAATTCCAAGGCGCAAAAGACGGAAGACGCCTGGCTGCCGACAGAAGAAGGGCCGCTCCGAGACCCTTTCAATAGGCATATTAGGCTTGTTTTTGAACTCTCCGACGGCAAGCGCCTGGCTCTCTCCGATATGAGAAGGTTCGCCAAAGTGATGTATTTTGAAACCTCCAAACTTTCCGAGTGTTTTGACGGCAAGAACATCGCCCAAGATCCGTTTGAAATTAATAAAAAAGAATTTATCGAGAGTCTGCGACGAAAAAAAACCGGACGAATAAAAAATATTCTGATGGACCAGACTCTTGTCTCCGGGATCGGCAACATCTATTCCGACGAGACCCTTTTTGAGACCGGCGTTCATCCGGAAACAAATATCGGGGACATCCCCGATAAAAAGCTCGGCGAAATATATGAGGGAGCCAAAAAGATTTTGAAAAAGGGTATAAAATTCGGCGGAGACTCCGCTTCCGATTACAGAAACATCAAAGGAGAACCGGGCGCTTTCCAAAAGAAACATAAGGTTTATAGGAGAACCGGAGAAAAATGCCCAAAAAAAGGGTGCTCGGGCAAAATCGTACGGAAAGTTGTGGGCGGAAGAAGCGCGCACTTTTGCAACAGACATCAAAAGCTCAAGAGGTGAGCCGTTGAAAAAGAGCTGCTGAAAAATAACTACTAGATGGAATTACAGATAAAGACTTTCTAACTTTCTTAAGAAAGCTAGAAAGTCCTTTCCGGCCTCGCTCAACTTATGGGATTGGCTATTTCCTTGATACCATTTTTCAACAAGGCCGGAGAGAACAAGTCTTTTAACATGGACGCTGGCTGTCTTAAAATTCATTTTAAGTCTCTCGGAAATATCGATTAAAGTTATCTCGGGATGCTTATCCAACAATTCCATGATTTTTATTCTCCAGTGATTTGCAACTCCTTTCCCCGCATTTTCTAATTTTCCATACTTCATCATATAACTATTCTAGCATTCTTAAGAATGTTAGAATAGTTATCGTCTGCCGGTTTTGTATGAATTAAATTTAGGGTAATATCATAGGATATGAATGCTTTGAACGATTTGAAGTGGTTAATCGGGATGCTTTTGCTCCTTTTTATAGGCTGGATTCTCCTCGGTTCAAAAGGAGGAATTGGCGGACCTTTTATAAAACCCCCCGGACCGCTTGGGACGGGAAAAACTTACGGGGACATCATTATCCAGGGAGAAGGCGGAACAATCGGGGAAGAAATAAATAATATCAAGACCGACATCCGAAATCTGGAGAAAGAAGTAAAAAGAATTGAGAGCGCGGCGCAGAGCGTCTACAAAGGCCGGATTGAGATATCCGGACATCAGGGAGCAAAGCAAAGCTCTCCTTTGACCGAGAGAGTTGAGCTAAGGGTTGGGGCAGATGCCGCGGGCAAGATTCCTCTCTCCGGATGGCGTCTTCAAAGCGGGGTTTCCGGAGCGACCGACACGATAGGAAAAGGAACGGAACTTCCCTATTCGGGCCAAGTAAATCCCGAGATGGATATTTTCGTTAAAGCCGGAGAAAGAATAATTGTCTCAACCGGCCGTTCTCCTATCGGTTCGTCATTCAGGACAAATAAGTGCACGGGATATTTTGAGCAGTTTCAGGATTTTAATCCGTCTTTGGAGAGAAGCTGTCCTCGGCCGATTGACGACCTCCCGAATGTCGGAGCCGGCAATGAAGCTGAAAAATGCATAGATTTTGTGGAAAAACTTCCGCGATGCGAGGTTTATCTGAAAGAGGTTCCTCCGGGAATCGGCGGGACCTGCCATGAATATGTAACTTCCAAGGTCAATTACAACAACTGCGTGGAAAACCACAAGGACGACCTCGATTTTTATAAAAATGAGTGGAGAATATATCTCGGGAGAAATGACGAGCTTTGGAAAAGCCAGAGAGAGATAATAAAACTTATTGACACCAGTAACAAAGTGGTTGATGTCATTACTTATTGAACAGGATGATGCCGGCGGAGACGGCGACGTTCAAAGACTCCTTGGCGCCAAACAGGGGAATTTCAACAATAAAATCGGAGGCTCTCAAAACTTTTGAAGGCAATCCGCGAACTTCGTTGCCAAAGATAAAAGCTTCTTTTGTTGTCGCTTTTAATTTTTTATAAGAAATGGATTTGTCGTCTTGTTCAACGGCAATAATTTTATAACCTTTGTTTTTCAGATTTTTTATCAGAGTAAAAATGTCCTCCGTCTTTTCCCAAGAAAGCGTTTTTTCCGCCCCCAAAGAAACCTTGGCAATGTCTTTTCGGGGACGGTTAAAGCGGTCTTTGGGAGCGGGCGTGAAGCCCGCGAGAAAAATCTTGACGACGCCGGCGCCATCGGCCGTTCTGAAGATTGAGCCGACATTATGAGCGCTCCTGATATTAAAAAGGATAAGAACTTTTTCTCTTTTCATTTCTTTGAGAAGCTTAACAGGAAGTGCTAAGATAGGCTATATGTTAAATCCTTTTCCGGAACTACTGTCGTACGCCTTGCTCGCGCCTCTTTTTTTGAGGGTTGTTTTGGGAATGATTTTCATAAATCTGGGGTATCTGAAGCTAAAGGCGGAAAAGGCAAACTGGGTTTTGTTGTTTGAAACGGCAAAGTGGAGGCCCGCCTCGTTTTGGGTGGGCCTGTTTGCCATAATTGAAATAATCGGCGGAATAATGCTTGTCGCCGGAATCTACACGCAGATCGCCGCGCTCGTTTTTGTGGCCATATCTCTTCTGGAAATGAAGCTGGAAAAAACGGAGCCCGTCTTGCTTAAAAGAAATTTTGTTTTTTATCTTCTTTTGTTTGCCATTTCTCTTTCCCTTCTCTTCAGCGGAGCCGGAGCCTTTTCTTTTGATTTGCCGTTATAGACAAAAGCCCGCAAGACGAATACCCCGAAAAAAACTTACCCGCGGAAGGGGGGGTTCGAAGCGTCTCTTACGTAAGCGCGGGGAGATTCTGTTTGAATCTAGACTTTTGAGGCTTATCTGTTATATTTTCTGAAGCGCCCGAACAAAAAGGGGCGCTTTTGTTTGCCTTCGACGGAAGCAAGAGCGGAATAAAATCACCCCCCATAGCTTAATGGTAAAGCACCCGCCTTTTAAGCGGATGACCTAGGTCCGATTCCTAGTGGGGGGACACTTTAGAAAAAGGCAAGCCGGCCGTGCGTCGCCAAAGGCTATGC
>PCTS01000042.1 GCA_002771565.1 Candidatus Campbellbacteria bacterium CG22_combo_CG10-13_8_21_14_all_43_18 | reverse complement strand
AGAGAAATTGTAAAACGCAAAATTTAGCTCCCTTAAAGATTTTTTACCAAATCAGAATGCTATTATCTAATCTATTAAAAATGATTTCTATTTAAACCAAGCTGATATTTTAACGAAACTGCTATTATCCCACCTTTTTCCTAACCCCAGATATGACCCTGCGTCGGAAGATATAAATAGCAACATGATAATTGCATAAATTATGTGATCATCAATGAGAGGATTATTTTCAGGCAAAATGGCGCTTGCTAGATACATCAAAGCTAACATGACTACCCCCGCTAACGAACCTAACCGAACCATGATTCCAAAAACAAGCGTGACTCCCACAAATAGAAGCCCTAACATAAACAAAACATCAATTAAACCATTTCCGGCTAGAGATTGAAATATTTCAGCAAAAGGACCTTTAGTAGCATGAGTGAGGAAGCCAGTCGTTGGAGAACCGCCATTAAGCCATGCGTTTTCAAACGATGTAGCAAATCCTAAGCCGAATGTCTTATCGAGAAACGCCCATAAAAAAATAAAGCCCATCAGTAAGCGGAGAAGTCCTATAAAATATTGTGTGGTGGTTTTCATATATTTCTTTTTAATTTTAACTTCTAATTAAATAACTTACAATTGAATACGTTTTAGAGTCATTGCGTTTACCACAACAATCACTGTTGAAAGACTCATGACAAGTGCGCCGATTTCCGGCCGTAAAAAGAAACCCCATGCCGCGAACGCGCCTGCTGCCGCCGGGATAGCCACAATATTGTAGCCAAGCGCCCAGACGAGATTTTGTATCATCTTTACATAAACTTTTTTCGAGAGTTTTAGTAAACGTACGATATCTTGCGGATCATTGTTGGTGAGTACAATGTCGCCAGATTCAACAGCAACATCCGTACCCGCGCCAATGGCAATGCCTGCATCTGCCTGCGTAAGCGCGGGCGCATCATTGACACCATCACCAACCATGAGAACAATACTACCGTCTTCTTGAAGTTTTTTGATATGCTTATATTTATCCTCCGGCAAAACATTCGAAAAGTAGGTATGAATACCGAGTTCTTTTGAGACCGATTCAGCAACTTGTTCATTGTCGCCCGTGAGCATGGCGACTTTCACTCCCATATTGTGCAAGTTTTTCACCGCGTCGTACGAAGATTGTTTGATAGCGTCGGAAAGAACAATAATCCCTAGCAAGTTCTTTTTATCCGAGACAAACACAAGAGTGCCATCCATGTTTTTTGGCAAGTCAAATTTTACGTTCAAGCTTCGCGTCAATCGCTCGTTGCCCGCATAGTATTCCTGGCTCTTCACCGTTGCTTTAATGCCTTGCCCTGCAATGTTTTTAAAGTTGTTTGTATCAGAAATTCGTGCTTTTTGCTCACGCGCATATTTCAAAATAGATTGTCCGATGATATGGGATGAATGCTGTTCCAGAGATGCCGCAATGTCGAGCAATGTGCCTTTGCCTTGTTCTCCAATCGGCACAATGTTGGTCACGCCAAATTCCCCTTTGGTGAGCGTTCCTGTTTTATCAAACACAACATAATCCGCCTTTCGTATCGTCTCAATTTTGGCAAGATCTTTGATAAAAAATCCATTTTTGATCGCGAGTGATGTCGTGATGGTTGTGACTGTCGGAATGGCGAGTCCGAGCGCGTGCGGGCACGCAATAACGAGCACTGTGATAGCAAGCGTTATCGCAAACACAAAGGGCTTGCCGATGATAAGCGTCCAAATAATAAGTGTGCCAAGCGCTGTGATGCCAGCGACAAATGTTAGAACGGCAGATGCACGGTCTGCAATTCTCTGCGAGCGTGGTTTGGTCTGTCCGGCTTGTTCTATGAGCTTTTGTATCTGTCCGACCGTGGAATGTTCCCCCACTCGCGAAAGTTTGATAGTAAGCGAGCCATCAAGACAAATCGCTCCGGCTACAACATCCATACCCTCCTTTTTTTCGATCGGCTTTGACTCGCCGGAAATAAGCGATTCGTCAACATTTGCAAATCCATTTGTGATTGCTCCGTCAGCGGGGATTTTCTCTCCGGGCTTGACTATAACCACATCGCCTTCTTTAAGCTCGGTGATGTCAACATCAACTTCCGTTCCGCCTGCCCCGTCGGCGAAGTCGTTTTCGGGGTTTTCAAGTTTGTGCGCTTTTTTCGGAAGAAGTTTCGCGACTTCCGAAAGCGCATCTCCGGCCGCAGAACTCGATTTAGCTTCCAAGTAGTGCCCGAACAAGAGCACCCATATAAGCGTTGATATTTCTAAATAAAACTCTGAATGAAGTGTAGGAATAAAAGTTGAAGCTACGGAAAAAAGATATCCGGACCCGACGGCAAGTGAGACAAGCGTCATCATTCCGTACGCTCGTGCCTTTATTTCGTGCCACGCATGCTGGAAAAAGACGAGCGCAAATCCGAAAATTATCGTAGCGATTCCGAACTGTATCCATTTGTTGAGACCGAACGTAATGCCTAAAATCTCCGAGACCTTCGGATGCACTAGCGCAAGAGGAATCAAGAGGAACGTGACGATCCAAAACCGTTTCAAATACTGCGTAGCCGAGCCATGACTCATTCCCCCCGCCTGCGCCGAGGCTTCGGCGGGCAGGTGTCCGCCGGTATGATCCTTGTGATTGTGATGACTATTTTTTTGTTCAGTGTTGCAACAATCCATATTTTTAGTTTACCCCCACACCTATGTTGGCTTTATTTTGCGAGGTGATGCAATAGCCAGAAACATATCTGGCATCATCTGGTGTATCTTGTTTTGGTACCATTTCGTAAGGCAAAATTAAAGCAAAGCCAACATAGGTGTGGGGGGTTACACGCTACATCCGCCTCCACCCGGAAGATCAACCGGTTCTACTTCCTGCAAAACGCGCTGGTAACCGCTTGCGCTTGAATACTCCCTACCCAGAGCAAGTCGGGGATCAACCTTGTCCCACGCGGTTCTTTTTTGTTCAAAGTATGTAGCCAACGTCGTGTATGTTTCCGGAAACCAGTATGAGTTGACTTGAAGTGCAGTCTTCCACATCTCTTGTTCGGAAACGCCCTGTGATGCCATGAGTTGGAGAAGTCCCAACATGGCCATGCCGTGGTTACAATCCGGGAAATGGGTGGAGTTGCCACAACACGGCCGATAGATGCCGCGAGACACTTTATCTATTATTGCTTGCTGTTCCGGCGTTAAGTTAAAGAATTTGTGTTTGCTGTAATGATCCATAGGATCTCCTTTAGCGAGCGTCCAGCCGCCAGTAGAGGCGAATCTGCCTGCGCCGCCGTAGGCGGGATTCGTCATCTCGCCGTTTTCAAGAATGTCATTTTTGCTGGCAAGCCCCAACGCCCAAAACAAATTAAGAAGATATCCGGAATTTTCTTTTGTGATTTTGAGTTTATCGTCGTTTTGTCCAAAGAGAAGCTTGTCGTATTCATCGGTAAAGGCGTCCCTTTGTTCATAAATCGCTTTAAATTTATCCACGTCAATCGCCCCGACGCTCACTAATTTTGCGCCGAAATCTCCCCAACTGACTGGTAAAATAACGCCCTCCGAAGGCAAAACTTTTTCCTCCAGCCCCGTATGTTCTTTTCCTGTCGCGACTTGAATATCAGCTTGATCCTGATCAATAGTTTTCTGTCCCGTTGTGTAAATCCACGCACCGGAGAGAATCACGGCAGAAACGAGGATACTCGCCGCAAGCGCCCGATCTTTCTTTGGTTGATTTTGTATGTCGTTTTCCATAGTAAATAATTACCAATTTTTACAACACTCTATTATTTTTCTTCCAAGATTTTTGAGCGAGGTGATATTCCGGCCTGCGTATATCGCGCCCATAAACACCCAAAGCAAAAGAGGGATAGCCGCCACTTCAAACGCAAAGCTTTGCAGAATCGCGAAGTAAGTCGCGGAAATAAACGTCAAGAAAAACGGCAATTTAAAAATCTGGAAACGTTCCGGGAGTTTCTGTTCAAGTAAATACATAGCTCCAACAACGCTTCCGCCCATAAGGATTCCCAGGAGAACAGGATTATTGAAAATGCCGACATAGAACATAACGAGCAGAACAATCCATGTAGATGATACTGCACCGCAGAGAGCGCAGATTTTCAAATTAAATAACGATTGAAGCCCGATAAGCAGGACAAATAGAACAGTTATTGCTAAAAATATAAAGGCGACATCCATCATGAGAATAATTGAATTATTACGGACATCGCGACAAGCAATACTATCGCGATCGAGATGCCCTGAAACGGAACTTGCTTGCTTCGGAACTTTGTAACCAACTTGCTCAAGAATGGAGCAACAAACATAATGAGTGAACCAATTACCACTCCGAAAATATAGAGATTGATCGTGTATGTTGTTCCGTATTCGCCCATGAATGGAACATAGAAGGGCGCATAGTTCTCTATGAACGGCATGATCGGGATAACTGTTCCCAAGAATATAACAGCCGTAAGAATATGTTTTTGGTATGGAATGTATTGTTTTTTTACCATTCCCGAGATCCACAAACTAAGTGCCAAGGCAAAAGCTCCGATGAGAACACCAACTACGACCGAGGAAACACCGAGCGAAGCCGCCAAGATGGCCAACGCGCCGGCTCCTGCCGTGCAAAGTGGACAGTGTGCCGACGCGACTTTCGGCATAAACGCCGGTATAAGGGAGAAAATTGATAATGGGATAAGATACTTCTTCATAGATTAAATGGTCATAAAGACATCTCCCTTGGCGCCTTCGTGGGTTATTTCATAGATGACAAAGTCCCCGTCCTTTGGTCCCGGCATACCCGGGGAACCGAATGGCATGCCAGGCATACTAATACCCTTGATGTCAGGTTTTTCAGCAAGAAGTTTTTGGATTGCCAGTTCGGGGATGTGTCCCTCGACGACATACCCTCCGATTTCCAGAGTGTGGCAACTCCCTAGCTCGTATGGCACGCCGAATTCTTGTTTGATGGAAGACATATCCCGAATATTTTTGGTATCAACATCATACCCCTCTTTTTTTATGTATGAGGCATACACACCGCAGCATCCGCATGTCGGGGATTTATATACGGTAGCGACAATATTTTTGCCTTCAGAAGATTCCGTACGCGCTTTGTCATTAGAAAAGGTCTGATACGCTATGAACCCGACAATCCCTACGGCAACCACAATAAGAATTGTAATTAATGTTTTATTGTTCATTATAATTTTTATAACGATTTAATGTAAATCCTTTTTCTTATCTTCAAATTCTTTTTTATCAATCTCACCCTTGGCATACCGCTCTTTCAAAATATCTAACGCGGATTTTTCATGGTTATGCGTACCGCGAGATTGGCTCGTGAGCCATTTGATAAGCGCGACAATTCCGGCGATTATCAATACCCACCAGAGAATCATAAATATCCAGCCGAAACCGCCAAAAGGTCCAAACCCAAAGTTCACCCCGTTAGAAACTCCGTTTCTAACGGGGTTCATCATATTGTTTGTTGAATTATTACTGTCAAAGGGAGACGACGACCCTCCCCACATCATGTTCATCATCGGCATCAAGCCCTCGCTGATTGACGGAAACGCTGCTGCCGTGTCGCAACCGGATAGGCGCTTGCCCATGACGATATGAATTTGCTCCTCACCTTCTTCGCCATGCGCTTGAATCATCATAGCGTTCATGGCGGCGTGCGATTCGCCAGACATTTGCCCCATAAAATACTCGCCGAGAACCGCAAACTGCTCGTCGCCCAAATTCTCGCACGCGACTTCTTTGGCTTGGAGCTTGTCCCAGAGCTCTTTTCCTTCTTGTTCTTCACTCACAGTGTGTTCAACAATCTCGTTCCAATCAGCTTGAGAGTTGGAAAACCCACCCATCATTTGAGCATTCGCACTTGTAGCAAATGAACCGACAACAACGATAGAAAGAATTGTGAAAATAAGTTTGTTCATAATCGTGTATTAACCAAATACTAAAACCTTGTCTGAATTCTCGACCATTTTGAGTAAGTCAGACATGGTGGAAATCGGACACACAGCATCCTCTTTTTTGCCACGAATTTCCAAGCAAGTGCCGCATGCAAGGATTGTTCCTTTCAGTTCTTTGAATTCCGCTACTTTCGCTGAGATATCAAAATGTTCGCTGTCGGGAATGGTGTCCAATTCCGAACCTTCATTCATCAGAAAAATCTCCACCTGATGATTTGCTTTAAGTGCGGTAATGCCGAGACGAAACGTATTCCATGCGTGCTCCGGTTTATTTGATTGTAAAATTATGCCGAGTTTCATATCTTTATATAAAATTCCATATTATTTTTTCTTAGATTTCTTAAATATATTGATAATTTCACCAACCGCTTTTTTTTCCTGTCCTTGCTTCATCTGATGAATGACATGCTCAGACAAATGGTTTTCAAGCATCAAATCTTCAACGGCTGATAGGGCGCTCCGTATAGCGGACGACTGCGTAATAATATCGATGCAGTATTGATCCTCATCGACCATTTTTTGGAGTCCTCGCACCTGGCCTTCAACTCGCCGAAGACG
>PCTS01000035.1 GCA_002771565.1 Candidatus Campbellbacteria bacterium CG22_combo_CG10-13_8_21_14_all_43_18 | reverse complement strand
TTCCCCCAGAAAAATGAGGCGGGGTGCGGTCAGGGTTTCTTCTGGAAAAAGGTTCGCGCAAAGGATACAATTTCACCGCCAAAATTATGTATATAGTTTATATTCTAAAATACGCCGATGGGAAACCTTACACTGGCTGTACGGAAAACTTGGAAGAAAGAATAGAACGCCATAATAACGGATACGTCCCAGCAACCGAGAACCGACGACCAGTTGAACCCGTTACCCATATTGTATTCAACGACAAATACAAAGCCTTCGAGTTTGAGAAGTATTTGAAATCAGGATCGGGTCGAGCCTTCTTGAATAAGCATCTAATCTGAAAAGTGATAAAATGTAAGAGCCCTGAAGGGATTCGAACTGAGGAACCTTCGGTTTATATTCTGAAAGATAGTAAAATAAACTTACCGGGCAAGACCTGCCGCGGTTTCTTGTCGAATCAAGTTGAAGAGCCCCCCGTCAATCAGATTTTGCAAGTCTTCCAAATTTTTTTCAATGTTTGTAAAACAAAAATCTAATTTGTTTTTAAGACCTAAAGGCTTTACGCTTATTGAGTTGCTTGTCGTTATGGCAATAATTGGAATATTTTCTTCGATCGTACTTTCGAGCATGAGCCGAGCTCGTGAGGCGGCATACTTTACCAGAGCGAAAAAGGAGCTGCGCAGTATTTATGAATCTGTTGAGTTGTTTACTATTGATAATAGCAACTACCCGCCTGATGCTAATCGGGACATACCCCCCGGGCTTGAACAATATCTGGCTCCCGGAATTTGGCCGGATGCCGCATGGCCCGGCAGTGTTTTTGATTGGGAAAACTGGGACGAGCCGGGTACGGGCGAGAAAATTTATCAAATCAGCATAAGATTTTGTCCGCTTGGACAACCGGATGAATGTCGGTTCCCCAACCAAGACTGGGCGGAAAATTTCGACATCAACAGTTCGGTGTTTTATTGTTTAAAAGGACCATGCCGCCCACATATCGGCAAACCGCCTAATCATCCCGGCTACTGTGTTAATTGCCAGGAACCGCAGTACCCTTATGGCATATATTAAAGAGAATGCCGCCAGGCACAATTCTGCGCCTTGGTTTAACCAAATACAATTCTGCGCTCGATTGGTAGGTACGATAATTAACGATTTGGCGGTTGAACCGCCAAACCACAGTTTGAATTAGTTCCTTCGCCGTAAGTTCAAGTCCTAAGCAAGCTTCAGTACGCCCCTCCGGACACCTTGTCTGGAGAGGCCTTAGCTTTATGGAATTTTTCCATTATAGAGTCAAATTATATTCAAGAAAAGACAAAAAAGAATATATTGACCGTAAAGAAGGCAAGAGCCGGTTGCTATAAATCAGAGAATTTAATGATTTTATTTTTACCGGAGCGCTTGGCTTCGTATAAAGCCTTGTCAGCCTTTTCAATATTTTCCTCTAAATCTTTAGTTTCATCAAATTTTGAGACTCCGCCGCTTACGGTAAAACGGGCCTCTTCTCCTTTAAACTCAAACCGACTTTTTTTGACATCGTCTTTAATCCTATCGGCCACCCTGTAAACATCCTCTTCATTGGCGCCGACAAGAGCGACCAGTATCTCTTCCCCGCCCCAACGAGCGCCGAGGTCTATGTCACGAATATTTTTCCCGATAATATCGGCAAAAAATCTCAAGACTTCATCCCCGGCCGGATGGCCATAGGTATCGTTGAGTTTCTTAAAATCATCAATATCAAAAACAACAATGGCAATATCTTTAATAAAGACGGATTCGCGCCGCTCTTTTGTTTCTTTTGATTTTCTTATCTCGCCGACAAATTTAGCCAAAGTATTTTTCAAACCATGGCGATTATAGAGTCCCGTCAACTCATCTCGGTAGGCAAGCTTTTTCAGGCGCTCAATTTCATCAAGCAGTTTTTTTATTTCTCTTTTGGTATTTCTATCGCTCATTACTCCATTCCTCTTAACGCCCTGACCCTTTCTCTTGTCGGCGGATGTGTCTGAAAAATTTTTGAGAGACCGCCTCTAAAAGATTCCCTTCTGCCGAAGGGATTGTGAATATAGACATGAGCGGTGGCTTTGTTTGCTTTTTTCATCGGAGCGCTCTGGGCGGAAATTTTTTCCAACGCTCGGGCCAAGCCTTCCGGATAACGCGTCAAGAGAGCGCCGGAAGCATCGGCCAAAAATTCCCTCTTTCTGGAGATGGCGAGCTGAATAAGGCTTGCGATAAGAGGAGAAAGTATCATCAAGATAAAACCCGCCAAGATAAGAATCCCTCCCGCGCGATTGTCTCTTTGCCCTCTTCCATAGAGCCTGGAGCGCAGAAAAATGTCGGACAAGAGAGCGACAAAGCCGACGAGAACAACGACAACGGTCATAACAAGAATATCTCGGTTGCCGATGTGGGAAAGTTCGTGCGCGATAACTCCCTCCAGTTCGTTTTTGTCCAAAGTTTCAAGAAGTCCGACGGTGACGGCCATAGCCGCGTTTTCCGGATTCCTGCCCGTGGCCAGAGCGTTGGGCACGGAATCTTCAATAATGTAGAGCTTTGGCATCGGCAGACCGGCCGTGATGGAAAGATTTTCCACAATATTCCAAAGCTCTTTGTTGTCTTCTTTTGTTATGGGTTTAGCTCCGGTAACTTTTATGACAATTTTATCCGAATACCAATAGCTGAAGATATTCATAGAGAGGCTGAATAAAACGGCAAGAATAAGAATAGCCGGAGAATTATAGTAGTAGCTCAAAAACCAACCAAGAGCGATAATGACGACAAAAAAGACAAACATTAAAGCCCATGTCTTTCGTATGTTGGAATCCTGATGCGTGTACAAACTCGCCATTGGGGATTTTTAGAATTGAACTTTAACGGGTTCTTTTTCTCCGCTTTCGGCGGGCAGAGCGAAAAATTCTTTAGATTTAAAGGCAAACCAGCCAGCCACAAGGCTTTTTGGGAAAGTCTTGATGGCGATGTTCAGATCGCGGACATTGGTGTTATAAAAACGCCTGGAAGCCTGAATTTTATTTTCCGTGTCGGACAATTCCCTTTGAAGCTCCAGAAAATTTTGGTTGGCTTTGAGGTCGGGGTAGTTTTCCGACAGAGCAAAGATTGATTTAAGAGCGCCGCTTAGGACATTTTCCGCCCGGCCTTTGGCTTCAAGACCTTCGGCCTTCATGGCCGAAGTTCTGGCTTCCGTCACTTTCTCCAACGTCAGCGCTTCGTGAGAAGCATAGCCCTTGACCGTCTCAATCAAGTTCGGAATAAGGTCGTACCTTCTTTTGAGTTGGACATCAATATCCGCCCAAGCCTCAAGAGCTCTGGTGGAAAGTTTTACCAAAGAGTTGTAAATGGCAATGAGCCACAGAATCGCAAGAACAACAATTAAGATAATCCAGATCATATTTTTTATTTAAAGTTTATAAAGCGCTTCGGGTCGTTAAAAAACAAACCGAGTCAATTTTTAGACTTTTAACGGAACCCCGTTAATTATAGCAGAAAAAGTTTTTGAATTCGCTTCAAAATTAAAGAGCCCTCGCGCGGGCTGGGGTTCGCGCGAGGAGCTCGGATGAGTGTCAGCCCATCTCTATGAAAGAGAAGAGCGGGACCTCCCCTGAAATATTGAGGTTTAACCTCAACAACTTAGAAGGGCGGGGCCTCCTCTTCCTTTGACATTCTCCATTCCGTCATCGTCTTTGCGGAGACGATGACATGGCGAAAGGCGCCGACGTTGATGACGGCCGAGCCATCGGCTCGAACCTTCACCAGGGTCGGTGGAAGCTTGTCCAGCATCTCCGTGGTGGAGATGCGCTTCTGCAGGCGGTCCCAGACCGCCCGATGAACGCCGCCTTGGCGGCAGTTCATAAATGGCATCCCGCCGGATGCCGGTGTGGATCTTATGACCCCCATACCACCCCCTACTTTGAGGTTTCCACCACGGGAAAGCTTATCTTCCTCCCCGTGGCTTCGACTTCCAGTCGCCCCTCCCTCACCAGAGGGCGCTTCCCAGGGGGGACGGGGAGCTTCTTGCCCCCCATCCAAACATACATACCTGATGAGGAAGGCCAGCGTTCCGCCATGGAACCCCTTTCGGCTCTTAAGCCGTTTTGAGGAACAACAAACCATTATGGTACAGAGTTTATTGATGCCAGTCAAGAGCAAAAATCCCCAAATATGGGGATTTTTGCTCTTACTAAATCTCAAAACAAAATTTCCACTTCTTCCTAATTTTATCTGACAAGAGGCGCAAGTAAGATAGACACCCAATGATTACATCATTTCCGGCATTCCTCCTCCCATGCCGCGCGTGAAGCCTTCGTCTTTTTTCGGAGCATCGGCAATTGAAACTTCTGTGGTCAAAAGAATGGCGGCGGCCGAAGCGGCATTCTGTACCGAAACCCTGGTCACCTTAACCGGGTCAATGATGCCTTCCTTCAGCATATCATCAACGACTTTGTCGGAAAGAGCGTCATATCCGGCGGTGTTTTTGCCGTTTCTAACTTCTTCAACAATAAGCGAATTTTCTTTTTTACCGGCGTTCAGGGCAATTTGCCGAAGCGGCTCTTCCAAAGCGCCAATGACAATATTAAAGCCGATATCAAATTCGTCCTGAAAACTCTTGACAGGAGAATTAACTTTCATGCCTTCCAATTTTTTTGAGGTCTTAACCAAAGCACTCCCTCCGCCCTGGACAATGCCTTCTTCTATGGCCGCCTTGGTGGCGTTAACCGCGTCCTCAATTTTAAGTTTCAGATATTTCATCTCCGTTTCGGTGGCGGCCCCGACTCTGATAACGGCCACCCCGCCAGTAAGTTTTCCGATTCTTTCCTGAAGTTTTTCTTTGTCAAATTTTGATTTGCTGGAATCGGCCTGCGATTTGAGCTGGCTAACTCTCTCTTCAATGTCACTTTTCTTGCCCTTGCCCCCGACAATAATTGTTTTGTCTTTGGTTGAAATGATTTTGCGGGCGGAACCGAGCATCCCGATTTCGGCATTGTCAAAATTAACGCCCAGCTCCTCGGAAATGACTTGCCCTCCAGTAAGAACGGCGATGTCCTCCAGATTCTCTTTCTTTTTATCCCCATAACCCGGAGCTTTGACGGAAAGAACGCTAAGACTGCCGCGCAGTTTGTTGACGACAAAGGTGGCCAATGCCTCCCCCTCGACATTGTCGGCGATAATGACCAGTTCTTTCCTGCCGCTTCCCGCAAGTTTTTCAAGCAAAGGAAGAATTTCTTTGATGCCGGAAATCTTTTTGTCGGTTAAAAGAATGGAGGCATTTTCATAAACGGCTTCCATTCTCTCGGCATCGGTTACCATATAAGGAGAAACATAGCCTTCATCAAACTCCATGCCTTTGACAACTTCCGACTCCACGCCAAACGACTGCGATTCTTCCACGGTTACGACGCCGTCTTTCCCGACCTTATCAATGGTCTCGGCAATGATTTTTCCGATTGTTTCCGACTCGGCCGAAAGAGAAGCAACCTGCTTTATTTCTTCCTTGCTCTTTATCTCTTTGGCCATAGATTGCAAAATCTTGACCGCTTCTTCTCCGGCGCGCTCAATTCCAAGCCTCAAACCCATGGGATTTACTCCCTGGGAAATTTGTTTCATTCCGCCTTCTATTATTTTTTGAGTCAGGACAACCGAAGTCGTCGTGCCGTCTCCGGCCACATCATTCGTTTTGGAAGCCGCTTCCTTTACCATTTCCGCTCCCATATTTTCAAACTTGTCCTCCAAAGTTATTTCTCTTGCGATGGAAACTCCGTCATTCGTAATGGTCGGACTGCCGTAGCCTTTGTCCAAAACGACATTCCGCCCCCGCGGACCGAGGGTAATCTTGACGGAATCGGCGACGGTGTCAACTCCTTTTTTCAAAGCCTCTCTGGCTTTTTCTCCGAATCTGATTTCTTTGACCATAATATATCTTAACTAATAACTGCTAATATACTTTCCTCTTTCAAAATGAAAAACTCTTCTCCGTCTATCTTTATCTCGTCATATCCGTATTTTGAAAAAATAACTTTGTCTCCTTTTTTAACGGAAAGTTTTTGAAGCTTGCCGGAAACTTCTTTGCCGGGGCCCGCAGCCACCACCTCTCCCTGCTCCGGACGCTCTTTGTCAATGGTGTCGGGAATAATAATTCCGGATTTTGTTTTTTTGTTTTCCGGAGAAATGGGCTTTACTAAAACTCTGTCGCCCAAGGGAATAATTTTCATTTTCTTTGCCATAATTTTTTCAGAGATTAATTTATAAAAAAATTTTACGCAGTAGTTATTATATTTGAGCAGAATAATACTTCAATTGACAAAAATTTAAGGATATATTATAAACTGGAGAGAGAATTCAAGCCCCGAATCCGTTGACTTGAGAGTCGGGAGAAAGACATGGCGATTGAAAGAGTTTTCAGTATTCCCGACGGCCTCAATGATAGGGTCGTCGCGGAAATACTTGGGCTCCTTCTCCTCGTAACCGTGATCTGTACCCCAAAAAGTGGACACGCTGTCCGGTTTTCTTTTGTTA
>PCTS01000007.1 GCA_002771565.1 Candidatus Campbellbacteria bacterium CG22_combo_CG10-13_8_21_14_all_43_18 | reverse complement strand
CTCACGTTACTGTTTTCTGATCTCAAGGATTGCTTATTGAGAAATGGAGAAGTGTATTTTCAACCTAATAAAAAATTGGAAACAAAATTAGTTAAACAAGTTAGGACAATAATCCATGACTCGATTAAGAGATATAAAGTAGAGAACATAGTGGCGCCATTTCCATCTGGTAGAAAACAGCACTACGATCACCGGATTGTTCGTGAGGCGGTTAAATCGTTGCCGGGGACATTATGTAGTCGGTTTTTTGTTGACGACATACCTTATAGCCGGATTACAAATCCTAACAAATTTAGATTACATCTTTTTGCTCAGACAAAAGTCGATGGCATCAACGAGAAGTTTTGTTCCATGAAAGTATATGATTCTCAGATGTGTAAGTTATTTTTTGATCAAGTGGAGAAAATAACAAAACAAAATCAAAGACACGAACGTTTGTTTGTGTTTAATAACCGATAAAATTTATGTTGCAACCAACCATAACAATAATCATTCCAATATTAAACGGCGAGAAGTACATTAAGACCTGTCTCGATTCTATCTATGCCCAGACCTGTAAAAACTTTGAGGTTGTTATTCTCGACAATGGTTCCAAAGACAGAACTATCGAAATAGCAAGGAATTATCCGGCTAAGATTATTGAAAACGAAACAAACATTGGGTGGGCTAAGGCAAACAATCTTTGTGTTAAACAAGCTAAGACTAAATATGTATTTTTGTTGAATATTGATACTATTCTCGATCCAGATTGCCTAAAGAGACTCTATAAATTTGCTGAATCAAAGAATGATTTAGGTTGTGTATCTCCAAGAATAGTCGAATATTCTGAGTTTTTAAGTGGAGGTAAGCTCGATGGTTACCCGCTCGCTTTTGATATAAAAGACGGTCTCATTAAAGCGTACAATATAGATAAAGAATATATAGAAGTAAGTTTCGTGCCTGGAACGGCCCTCTTCGCGAATTTAAAAAATCTACAGAGCAGTCTCTATTTCAGAGAAGATTTTTTCATATATCACGAAGATGTCGAATTGAGTTTGCGAATTATCACTCAGACCGATTTGAAATTATATTTCCTAAATACTGCGATTGTTGCTCACGACAGCAAACAATCATTCTCCCGAGTATCTACTTGCAGACGCGCTCTTAGAAATTTATTTACCTGTTTAATCACATACCAGGATCGTCAAGAATTTTTGAATAACTATGGCACATATGGAAGGAAGTTATTTAGGATATATAAAGATTTCTACTATCAATACTATCCCTTTGCTTATCCTGTTTTTAGTATTTTTTATCTCGTCATATCAGTCTTCAAATTAAAAAAACAAACGAATTTTAATTTAAATCGTCTGCATAATATCAATAAAAAGATGAGTGCTAATCAAAAACAATTTGAGTTTATTTTTTAAATCTATGCCAAACTTCAACAAAACTTTATTCGTCTGTACTGGTAACGTTTTCAGAAGTATTATTTCTGAAAAACTTTTTATTCAAAATATTCAGAGTGCGGGATTATCCTTCCAATCTCGATCACGTGGCATAGACCTATATTTTAAAACTCCCAATCCATTACTTAATAGTATTGTAGAGAGGAACTACTCGATAACACTAAAAGGCCACCGAGCCCAAAAGTTATCCTCGGAGGATGTTATGTGGGCCTCGTCTATTGTCTGCTTTACTCCAGCACATCAACAAGCGGTTATAGAAATGTGCCCATCCATAAGAAATAAAATCTTTTTAATCCATAGTATTGCGTCTCTTGATCCGGTTTTATTTAAAGACGTGGATTATCACGACGTTTCCGAAACTAACGAGCGTTTGTTGACGGGTTTGAAAGCCTTAAAATCAGCTATCGATAAGATAATAAAACCCGGTTCACTTTCAATAGTTATAGCCGTCTACAATGAGGAGAAAAACATCAAAAATATTTTGACGAAGCTAGTAACGCAATCTTCTTCTCAAGAAGTCAGAGAGATAGTTGTTATATCAAGCGGGAGTACCGATAAAACAAATAAGATTATTCAATCCATCCAGTCTCCTTTAATAACTTTAGTGCAAGAGAAAACAAGAAACGGCAAAGTGTCTGCTCTTAAAAAAGCGGTTCCATTCATCAATGGAGATTATGTATTGCTTATTGATGGAGATGTGGATGTTAAGGATGATTTTGTGAGAGAATGTTTTTCGTGTATTCAGACAAAAAGAGTACCGTGCACGGGAAAAGTCATCCCAATTCCAACAAAGAGAAAATTCTTTTACAGAATTTCCGCAGTTGGTTGCGAAGCATGGAATGCTTTACGCTATGGAAACGACCAAGTTGGCACCTTTCTCTATCCTTCAGGATATACAATGATACTTTCCCAAGACAATTTTGTTGATGGTATAAAAACGATCGACAAAACAACCATTAATGACGATGGTTTGCTGTCACTAGTCCTCTTTCAAAGAGGTATTTTGTTCCGTTATTGTGATAATTTGCAAGTTTACGTTACGTTTCCAAAATCATTCAGAGATTTCTTTAGGCAAAAGATACGAACCAGATTGGGAAGAAGACAGACGGCCACCTCCTTCTTTAAGAAAATTGAAAAACAATGGCGAGTCGAACTACTTAAAGCGACGAGTGCGCAAAATCTCATATTTGTCATTGCTCTATTTGTGATGGACGCGCTTGCACGGATTATAGCCAGTGTAAAAACTAGATTTAGTCGCAATCCTCATATTTGGAAACCAGTGGCAACAACGAAACAAAGTCAACCTGTTCCAGTGGTGATTCCACTGAAAGAATAAATTTATGAAAACATATTTTTCAACATTCATAACTGGCACACAAGAAATAGTAAAAGAATTTCTTGCAAAACGTGGAGTAAAAATCAAGTTACTGCTTGATGGTTTGGTTGTGTATGAATCAGACTATCCTGAACGTGAAATTAGAAATTTTCATATCTTTAACAATACATATCTTTTGTTGAGGTCTTTCAGTAATCTAGCCCCAGACGCTAAATCACTTGAAAAGATATTAGCTATGGTATCTCATGACAAGAACTTACAACACCAAATCGCGATCAATCTTCCTTCTCGCAGAAGAAATTTCAAAATTGTGAGTTCACTAGAGAATAGTATGGTGCCAGTAAGCCGTGAATTATTACAAAAACTTGAATCAATTATTTTGCGGACACCAGGCACAAGATTAAATATTCAAAAGCCGGACCTTGAATTTTGGGCGCTTCTAAGACGAGAAAGGTATGGATTTTTTGGCATAAGAGTTACCTATCCATTCAGGCATGAAAATTATCGCGAGAAAGGTGAGCTTCGAAAAGAGATTTCATATATCTTAAGTTTTCTTTCCAAACCAAACCCTAAAGATGTTGTTCTTGATCCGTTTGCCGGTTATGGATCCATACCGATAGAACGCGCGGCAAGTTTTCCCTATAAAGAAATAATTGCTGTGGAAAAAGAAGACGATCTAATCTCTAAGCTTAAACAAAAAGTTAAAGCTTCTGGGAAGAAAATAGAAGTTATTCGCGGTAATGCTTTAGCTCTGAGTGGGATACAAAATAAATCTATAGACAAAATTATTTCTGATCCACCTTGGGGAGAATATAAAGAGGTCCCAGATTTAGAAAAATTCTATGAGTCTCTGCTCTTAGAATTCGATCGCATTTTGAAGAAGGAAGGCGTTATCGTTCTCCTTATTGGGGCTAAGGATATTTTTGAAAATATCTTACAGAATAAATTCACCAATATCTTCCAACTACAGAAGAAATACGATATTCTCGTATCCGGTAAGAAAGCGGCTATTTATAAACTGGTTAGAAATTATGAGAACAAATAAACAGGCTCAAATAAGCGTTCTTATCGCCACTTGCAACAGGCCGGAGATGTTGAAGGTCTGCGTCGAAAGTTTGCTGATCCAAAAAACAGCGATACCATACGAAATTATCATTTTAGATCAATCAGACTTCGAGAAACTGATAGCTTTACCGTCTAACAAAGCGGCTGTAAGAGTTACTGCGTGTGATTTTAAAAACAAATCCCGCGCCTTAAATTTAGGAGTTGAACTTGCTTCAGCTGATCTTCTAGCTGTCATAGATGATGACTGTATTGCCGATAAATACTGGATTGATTCGCTATATAAGGCCCTACGCAAAGAGGGCCGTAACTTTATCGTTACCGGTCGAGTGATTGCTGGTGATAAAGAAAGTGATGCAATAAGTTCACGTCTGTATGACACTCTTAACGAACGGACCATCTTTAAGAAAAACAAAATTACCCCGATATTTAAATTATCAGGATGTAATTTTGGTTTTCATAAAAACACATACAAGGAAATCGGTCGATTTAATGAAAATCTTGGCCCTGGTTCAGCTTTCAAGAGTTCCGATGATAACGAATGGTCATATAGAGCTTTACAGCTTGGTTTCCAAATTGTTTATACCCCGGAAGCAGTGATTGCGCATCGTTCTTGGCGAAGTGCCAAAGAAGATATAAGTCTGATGAAGGATTATGGTTATGCCGCAGGAGCATTTTTCAAATTAATCTTCAAGACTTCAAAACTGGATTTTTTATATCACAGCACCCAACTTTGGTGGTGGCTTTTGAAAACCATCCTTTTCTCTTTTAAAGGTCACGAAATCAAAGGCTATATTTATTACGGCTTATTTTTCTTTAGGGGATTCTTATCGTATCACCATCATCCAAACAGATTTTACGATTATATTTTTGTTTTAAGTCCCGGTAAGTATATCGGTGGTGCCGAACGATATGTTCAAAATATAGTCAAAGCAATGCGTAAGCAGAACAAACTTAAAATTATTGTTGCGATATCACATAATTGGGAATTCTATCTTGAGTGCAAAAATACCGTTCCGAGCTTATATCTTGGAGATACACTCAATAAATCCTCGGCAAAATTCTCCCATTTTTTGAAGGACACTCGGGCAACAGTGGTAGTTTCAAACGGCTACCATTCTTCTTATTTGATATTTCTAACAAAACTGAAGAGTTTCTTTCAAAGGGGCGGTAGTAAATTTATTGACATAAAGCATGGTTGGATTACAACCAATTTTTCGGAACGTTTCGAAACTTTTTTAGATAGGCTCATCAGCATCTTCTACGATTTTGTTATTCTAGTGAATCCGTCCATGGAACGAAGTCTATGGTTGGTTAGCAAAAAGAAGCTCATCTTTATTCCATCTGCAATTTCAGTAGAAAAAGATATTATTCGTACACGGAGCAATAAATCGAATCCGCTCAAGGTATTACTAATCGGAAGATTGGCCGAAGAGAAACGCTTTAGGCTGGTTATTGAAGCTTTATCCTATATTCCTAAGGACATCTGGCAACTCACCGTAGTGGGAGATGGTCCAATGTCCGATAGTCTTCGCAATATCACTGTTCAAAAAAATATCCAAGACAGAGTTAATTTTACGGGGTACCAAGAAAGTGTCGCCCAATTTTATCAAGACGCAGAGTTATTGGTTATTTCTTCGATTAATGAGGGTTGCCCGCTCGTCGCTTTAGAAGCGATGGCGCATGGAGTATTAGTGCTTTCAACAGAAGTCGGTTATCTGTCCACACTTTTGGATTACAATCGGGGTTTTCTAATGGATGTGAATACCACGATATTAGAATTATCCAAAAAGATAAAAGAAGTTGCCGCATTGGATTGTAAGCAGAGAAATCAAATGATTAATGAGGCACAACTTTTTGTGTATGAGAATCATAATATTGAGCGAAACATTGAGATTTTCGAACGCCTTATCCATCCCAAATCAATAAATATATGATTTACAAACAACTAGGCACAACCGATCTTAATGTTTCTGTAATTGGGTTGGGCACATGGCAACTTTGCGGTGAATGGGGTAAGAAATTTACTACAGATGAAGTTAGTGAAATTTTAAAGACTGTCGAATCAGTCGGAATAAATCTTTTAGATACCGCGGAGTGCTACGGTAACCATTTATCCGAAAGCTTAATAGGTTCTTTTCTAAAAAGGAATCGTAGTAATTGGATTTTAGCTACTAAATTTGGTCACGCATACAAAGGTCTTCTTGATGTGGAAGACAGGTGGTCATCTACAGAAGTAAAACAGCAGTTAGAAGATTCTTTGAGTGTCTTAGGTACTGATTACGTTGATATCTACCAATTTCATTCCGGTGACGATAAGGTTTTTGACAATGATGAGCTTTGGGGGGCATTGGAGAAAGAAAAGCGGATAGGAAAAATCAGATATCTCGGTATATCAATTTCAGAGGATTTGGTTTTAAGGGGAGATTTGAATCAAATATACAAAGCGAAGGAACGCGGTGTAGATATAATTCAGGTTCGTTACAATTGGCTTCACAGAGAAGCTGAGAAAAAACTGATTCCGGAATGCGCGAAATTAGAGCTGGGCATCTTGGCGAGACAGCCACTTGCTTATGGATATCTAAGTGGTAAATACGATGATCGATCACAATTTCCGGAAAATGATGTCAGGCATTGGCTGAAAAAGGATAATTTTTCCAAAGAAATAAACTCAATCGAAGAATTAAGGAAACGATTGGGGCATAGTGTGGACATGGCAAAATGGTCCGTTGAGTGGTGCCTGAAAAACAAAAATGTTGACTCTGTCCTTGTTGGCTGCAAGACCGTTGAGCAAGTAGAGAACGTCACCAAATAAATTCATGCAACATCTAATTGAATCATATAGTTACAAAGACGCGGACAGAATAAGTAAGTTTCTTCTCAACTACCGAGATACTGTGGATTATCGTTATATTTTTGCCAGCAAAGAATGGATTTTATCTTTCCTTGAGATATATAAACCGCAGCAAAATTTTTTAATCCAATCAAAAAATGGTAGGAACTATTTTACTCTGAGCGCCTTAAATAGTGAAATTGTTTTCACTGGCGATCCATTTAATGACTTTAACGCTGTATTTACAAGAGATTCTGAAGATCAATACGATTTCAAAGATATTATTAAATACTT
>PCTS01000014.1:8794-12222 GCA_002771565.1 Candidatus Campbellbacteria bacterium CG22_combo_CG10-13_8_21_14_all_43_18 | reverse complement strand
CCCCGGGCGGAGAGAGGACAGAGGGGGGAAGAAACCTCTGTCATTTACCCCTGCGGAGGGGAAGAAGCGGAGGTCATCTCTCCGGACTCCCTTTATGTTCGAAGGGTTTGGACAGACCTCGCCGTTTCTGAGGGCTTCGTGGACGAAGTCCCAGAACTCGCGGTCCTGCCATACGCCGACCCTCGGGGAGTTTTCGTAAGCCTTGAGGGATACAAGCGGGATGACCTGATCCGCTGGTATCTTCCCCAAGGGGGACTCTCGCGAGTCCCATGTGACGACAAAAGGGATGCCGAAGTTTATATCTTTGACGAGGCGGCCGCCTCGTCTCGCGGGTCGGAACCCCTGGACTACCACCGCATTCAAGACCTCTGGCTGAAAGGCCAGAAGGTCGTAAACATCAGGACCGACCTGGTCCTGAAAAGACAATACACTTACGTGAGGTTTATGTGTGACGGAAGTGTCGTTCTAAAATGAAAACGCTTCCGCCTGTTCTTCACCGGTCGCGGACTTCTCTCTCGAGGGGTCCGCGACCATTACGATTTTTATGTATTTTGGTTTTCATATATTTGTTAGCTTTCATACTTTACTCCGTCAAAAGCAAAATACCTCGCGCGAGCTTCTAACGGGGTTACATATTCACAGTCTTTCCGCCGTAGAGCTCCCCATATAGCTTTAAAGTCTGTATAATAGCCTTATGCCAATGGAGCTTTTTTTGCAGTTTTCCGTTCGGCGGAAAAATCTGAACCTCGCTTTTCTTTTTAGCGCGATTTTTCTTTTGGTTTTCCTTTTTCTTCTTCCTCTTGACAGGCTTTCCGCTCAATCAGGGAAAGTCTCAAAAGGCGTCGGCGCAATCATTGACGAAAGCGATATCCCCGATTTTACGGAAGGCGAACAGCTTGACAAAATCGGGGTCAGCGCTTTTTTTTGGTCTGGGAGAGAGATATTGCACTGTAATTACCAAGGAGACCCGTGGCAGGCGCCCATAAAAATTGAAGACGAGGGTTTTGTTATCAGGGCCAATTTTCAGTTTGATGGCAATCAGCCCACGCGGGTTCGTACAAAGAAACCCGGCCAAGAATCGGCTCTTTGCACAGGCAACCCCCCGTTCAGTGAGGCTCTATTTGAAGCCTCTTTTGAAATGACCAATCTGCCTGAATTCTCCCCCGGAGAATATTGGGTGGAGTTTAACGTTTCGGGCTGGGGGCCCATAAGCAAGACCCCCATTTCCTGGGGCGGTCCGAAGGACCGGATATATTTTACGGTTTTTCCCAAGCCCGCGGAGATAAATCTCTCTCCATCGCTTTCCCTTGAACCGCGTAATCTCTCGGCCTGCTTGCCGAACCCCAAAACGGAAATTTCCTATACCGTGGAAAACAGCGGCCCCGACAGGGCGGATAATGTCATTCTTGAAATTTACGACAACGGCCGGAGAGTTTACCGAGCCGATATCGGAAGAATTGACGGAGAAAGTTCCAAGTCCGGCTCCATTATCAGAAAGATTGAAGGCGAGGGGGAACATCAGATAGAAATCAGAGTTGACCCGGATGGCAAAATCAAAGAAACAAACGAGAAAGACAACCGAAGAACAAGAACTTTGTCCTTAAACGCCTGTCCGCTTCCCTTTGTTTCTCTTTTGGCCAGTCCCGACTCGGTGGAGTTCGGTGGCTCCACGACTTTGACTTGGCGGGTGGAAAACGCGGTTAACTGTCAAGCTTACGGCTCTTGGTCTGGCTCTCGCGATAAAAACGGCGGAGAGGCCGATGTCAGAAATCTGGCCGAAAACGAAAACTATATTTTGGAATGCATCGGCCCCGGAAAAGACAAAGTCAGCGACGACGCTTCGGTTCTCGTCTTAAGCGCCCCGCCGCCGCCGACGGTTTCTCTTTCGGCCAATCCACCTTCCGTTTCCTCCGGCGGCTCGTCCATTCTTTCTTGGAGCGTTTCAAACGCGGAGGATTGCCGAGCCTTAGGCGACTGGCAGGGAGCAAAAGATAAAGACGGAGGGGAAGAAGAAAGAAAAAATATCACAAACAATAAATCATATACTCTTTCCTGCGAAGGGACCGGAGGCGGCGCTTCCGAGAGCGCCACGGTTTTCGTCCAATCCACTCCGCCCCCCTCCTCCGGCCTCATTTCAGTCAGAGCCGAACTTGACGGCAAATCCTGGCAGGGGGAAGCGATTTACGACCTAAACGGCCCGGCCTCTTTTTCCGGCCAAAGCGTAAATCAAGATTTTCCCGGCAGGCCCACCGGTCTTTGGAGCTTGTCTCTTCGCTCCGGCGGGCCAAAAGATTCCAGTCTGGAAAGTATCCGTCTTGGAAGCTCGCAGACCCTCTCAAGCGGAGGAACGATAATTTTTACTCTTAACTTTGTTTCAAACAAGCTTTCTTCCGATAACCCCAATCTTACGGCCAGCGCTCCCCGCGGAGACTCTGAAAGTATTTATCCCGGAGACAAAGTCTCTTTCACCAGCCTTATCTCAAACCTCGGAATCTCCGGAGCTTCGGCTTCCCGAACAGACTTTGCTTTGGACGGCCTTATCTTTTCGCAAAAAGACACTCCTCTCATTGAAAGCTCCTCTTCCATGAAAATAACCTCTTCTTTTTGGACGGCTACCGGAGTGGGCCTGCATCAAGTCAGAGCCTGCGCCGATTCTTCCGGCCTGGTGGCCGAATCAAACGAAAGCGATAACTGCGCCGCGAGTATTATTAAAGTTCTTGACCCTTTATGTCCGGAAGGAGATTGTGATAGCGGCGACGAAGACGGGGATGATAATAATGGCGGGGGAGAAGGCGACAATAACGGAGGCGGCGGGCCGGGCGGTGGAGGCAAAGGAGGAAATGGAGGAGAGTGCTCCGATGCTCTGGATAACGACGGCGACGGCCTGACCGACTCAAACGACCCGGGTTGCGGAGGCGGGGGCGGAGGTTTTTGTCTGAATCCCGCCGGCTGTTTTGTTGAAAACCCCCAGTGTTCAGACGGCTTGGACAATGATAGCGACGGCTGGGTTGACTCAAACGACCCGGGTTGCGGCGGAGAAAGTGACAACGACGAAGCCGACAAAAATGGCGGCACGCAATGCTCCGACGGTCTGGATAACGACGACGACGGTTTAATTGACGGTCAAGACCCGGAATGCGCCTCTCCGTCCGACAATACCGAGAGGACTTTGAGGTTTGAAGAATTCTAAAATGAATGAAGATTTGGACAGGAAAATAGAAAATTTATCCCCCTACTTTTTTGTCCTGTTTTTGATTTTCGTCGTTCTCATTCCGTTTTTTGTTTTTAGGACGGAAGAATCGGAAGAGTTAATTGAAATTTCGGAAGCGGGAGAAAAGCCGCGGCGCCTTCTCCCACAAACTCCCGAAGATTTGGTTTCGGGAAAAACTTCCTTTTCCAAGGAAGAATTTTAAGAACGCCGTCAGAAA
>PCTS01000014.1:7095-8763 GCA_002771565.1 Candidatus Campbellbacteria bacterium CG22_combo_CG10-13_8_21_14_all_43_18 | reverse complement strand
GCTCATTACGGTTATTCAAAATCAAGAAGGCATCCGTCCACGGGCCGGTACATTTTCGGCCTTAAAAACAAGGTGGAGATTTTTGATTTGGAAAAAACAAGTCTGGCTTTGGAAGAGGCTCTGCTTTTTGTCAAGGAACTGGCTTCAAAGAATGGCATTATCCTTTTTGTCAGCGGCAAAAAAGAAGCTTCAAAAATTTTGAGAAGCGTTGCCGAAAACCTTTCTCTTCCGGTTGTGGCCGGCCGCTGGATAGGAGGAACCTTGACGAATTTCAGTGAAATCAAAAAAAGAATTTCCCGATTCCTGAATTTGAAAGCGAAAAGAGAGAAAGGAGAGCTTGAAAAATACACCAAGAAAGAAAGACTTCTGATTGACCGGGAAATTGATGAGCTTGATATGAAATTCGGAGGAATTGTTTCCATGAAAGAATTACCCGATGCTCTCTTTGTGGTTGACTCCAAAGAAGAGAACACCGCCGTCAGAGAAGCGAGGTCTCTTAATATTCCCGTCATCTCTCTTTCCGGTTCGGACTGCAATTTGGAGGAAGTGGATTATCCAATTCCCGGAAACGACTCGTCTCTTTCCAGCATCGAGTTTTTCATTTCCCGGCTGGAGAAAGCTTACAAGGAGGGCGGGGAAAAGACGGGGCAATTCCAAAGTAAATAATATTTTCTCGCATAAATGATTACTACGGATCAAGTCAAAGAACTGCGCGCCAGAACGGGTATTTCCATAATGCAGTGCAAAAAAGCGCTTGAAGAAGCAAAGGGAGACATAGAAAAGGCCGAGATACTTCTGCGCAAAAAAAGCAAGGAGGTGGCGGCCAAGAAGGCCGAAAGGAGCCTCTCCTCCGGCGTTGTCGCCTCCTATGTCCACGGGAATGGCCGAGTGGGCTCTTTGATTGAGCTTTTGTGCGAAACCGATTTTGTGGCTAAAAACGAAGAATTTCAGTCTCTGGCTCGCGACCTTGCCATGCAGGTGGCCGCTTGCGATACGGAATTTTTAACCCGCGATGAAATCAACGACGAAGACGAAAAAAAAGTCAAAGAAGTCATTGAAGAAGAAATAAAAGACAAACCCGAGGAGATGAAGGAAAAAATTAGGCAAGGCAAGCTGGATGCTTATTTCAAAGACAGAATTCTCCTTGAACAGTCTTTCATCAAAAATTCGGACAAAAAAATAAGCGACCTCGTTCAGGAAGCCGCGCAAAAGTTCGGCGAGAGAATTGAGATCGGCCGGTTTGCAAAATTTACCATTTAGCTTAATCTCCAAAATATGTCAATTTGGTCTGTTTTGTTGGCCCTCTCCATAGTTGGAATCTCCGGTCTTTTGATTTTGAAAACTCTGAAGCCCGATTTTTCCATCAGGGGGGACGAGAAACTTTTGAAAGAGCGTCTGGGAGAAATTAAAAAAACGACTCTTCTTGAAATAAAGAGAAGCGGAAAAGCCGCTTTTCACAAAGCCGGATTTTTCTACGGCAAAAGCCTCTCTTTCCTCAAAAAAAACAAAGTTTCCAATCTTGTTTCCGGCAAAGGAGTTTTGTCCGAAAATGAAAGTCGGTCGGATTATCTGAAGGATATCAAAGAGACAAGAGACAGGGTCAGGAAAGAATTTGCCTACGACGAGGAAAAAAATTTGGACGAAGCCGCGCAAACAGAAAAAGAGGAG
>PCTS01000014.1:0-7063 GCA_002771565.1 Candidatus Campbellbacteria bacterium CG22_combo_CG10-13_8_21_14_all_43_18 | reverse complement strand
TTCCTCCAAATGCTTTTTAAGCCCGCCAAAATAATACATACCATAATATGTACTACAGTTAACTGTAGTACTTTGTAGTATATATTATGGTACGTACTACAGTTAACTGTAGTGCTTTAAGATATTGTAGCGTTTTGAGTTTGAAGGGAATTGAATAAAGCCGTATTCCCGTCTATACTATCCGAATATGGAAGAAAAAAGGGGCCACTATCATCCGCTTTCAATCGTGGGAAGAGACATTATTCGAATCTGGAGCGCTCTCGGTTTTGAAATCGCCACCGGCCCGGAAATTGAAACGGAGCATTACAACTTTGACGCTTTGAATATTCCGGACAACCATCCGGCCAGAGACCTGTGGGATACCTTTTGGTTGAAGTCAAAAATCAAAAACCAAAAGACAAAAATCGGTGAAAATCTTCTCTTGAGAACGCATACATCTCCAATGCAAGTGCGATACATGGAAAATAATAAACCGCCGTTTGCCATTATTGTGCCTGGCAAGACTTTTCGCTACGAGGCCACGGATGCCACTCACGAAGCGCAATTCCATCAGCTGGAAGGCTTGATGGTCGGAGAAAATATAAATCTCTCAAATTTCAAGGCTATCATTCTGAAATTCTTTGAAGAATTCTTCGGTGAAAAAAAAGAAATCCGTCTGCGTCCCAGCTATTTTCCTTTTGTTGAACCGGGAGTTGAGGTTGACTTGAGAAATCCGGGAGAAAAAAAGTGGCTGGAAATTATGGGCGCGGGCATGGTTCATCCGAAAGTCTTGGAAGATCTCGGCATTAATCATAATAAATTTCAAGGCTTTGCTTTCGGCATGGGCTTGGACAGGCTAGCTATGATTAAATACGGCATTCCGGACATCCGGCTTTTTTATTCGGGGGACTTGAGACTGGTTGATCAGTTTTAATTATGCGAATCTCATACAACTGGCTGCAGGATTATTTTGCGGATAAATTGCCGTCGCCGGAAGAATTAAAGGAGAAACTTTCTCTCCATGCTTTTGAAATTGAGAGTCTTGAAAAAAAAGGCAAAGATTACATTTTAGAGGCGGATATCTTGCCCAATAGAGCGCATGACTCTTTGGGCTATATCGGTTTGGCCAGGGAAGCGGGGCTTCTTTTTGAGAAGAAATTAAAACTTCCGGAATATAAATATGAAAAAAATTCCGAAAAAAGTTCCGACTACATTTCCCTTGATGTCAGGACGTCCCTTGTCAGGAGGGCCATGAAGCGAGTTGTCTTGAATGTTTCGGTCAGAGAATCTCCGGAGTGGCTGAAGGAAAGGCTTTTCTCAATCGGCCAGAGAGCCATAAACAATGTGGTTGATATCACCAATTTTGTAATGTGGGAGACGGGCCAGCCGGTTCACGCTTTTGATTTTGACAAAATAACCCGCGGCCAAATTATCATTCGCGAAGTTTCGGACGCCGAAAAAATCACGACTTTAGACGGCGAAGAATATGTTCTAAAAAAAGGAATGCTTGTCATTTCAGACCCCCAAAAAGCCCTTGATATTGCGGGCATTAAAGGAGGGGCTTCTTCCAGGATTGATGAGAAAACGAAAAATATCGTCTTGTCCGTTTGTTCTTTTGAACCCGCCGGAATCAGGAAGACATCGGCGGCTCTGGGTTTGAAGACGGACGCTTCTTATCGCTTTGAAAGAGATATCAGTCCGGAAAAGACAAAAGAAGCCATGGAGAGATTGTCGGAGCTTATCGCAAAAAACGCCTCCGGAAGAGTCTTGTCTGAAACTATTGATGTTTATCCGGAACCCGTCCCGGATTTTGAAATTGACATAGAGGCGAGAAACCTGAACAAGATTTTGGGCACTTCAATTGCGGACTCCGAACTGGAAAAGATTTTATCTTCTCTGAAAAAATATTCCGGTTTTGATTGGCAAAGGAAAGGGAATTCATATTCGGTCGGAATTCCCAAAGAAAGGTTGGACTTATTGCCTTCAAAAGAAAAATTTGCCAGTGGCAATAAAGAAGATTTGGTTGAGGAGATCGGCAGGATTTACGGTTTTTATAAAATTAAGAGCGAAGAACCGAAAAATTTTAATTTTAAGCCGAAAGTAAATACGGAGGTCGCTTTTACGGAATCCTTAAAAGATTTTTTGGTCTCCCGAGGTTTTTCGGAGGTTATGACTTATTCTTTCACGGAGAGGGGGCAAATTGAGCTGAAGAATCCTCTTTCTTCCGACAAAAAATACCTAAGGGCTTCTCTCTTTGACGGCCTTTTGAAATCTTTGGAATTAAACAAGAGAAATGCTCCGCTTTTCGGTTTGGATGATATAAAAATTTTTGAGATAGGTAAAGTCTTCGGAGAAGATTCGGAAGACTTGTCTCTCGGACTGGCCGTCTCTCTAAAAAACGGCAAAGAAAATAAAAAGTATCTTCAAGAAATTTTAGACGAACTGAATCTCAAAGGAGAAATAAAAGACAATGTTGCTCTTGCCGGAATCGGCAAAATGAACGCTCCCTCTTATGAGGGATTGAAGTTTGATATCGGCGGCAATAATAAATTCAAGCGCATTTCCCAATATCCCTTCGTTTTGAGAGATATTTCCTTATGGACGCCATCATTGGTTTCAAGCTCGGAAGTCCGGAAACTGATAGAAGATAAGGCGGGGGAGCTTTTGGCAGATATAAGACTTTTTGACGAATATAAAAAAGATGGCAGAGTCTCCTACGCTTTTAAGCTGGTTTTTCAATCAAAGGAAAAAACTTTATCCGATGAAGAAGCGGGGAAAATAATGACTGAAATTGAAGAAAAATTGACTGAAAATAAAGGGTGGGAAGTGAGGTAGAAAATACGGCTTTCCAGAAGCCCCTTTTTATCCCCAAAATTTATAAATAGCTTGTAATTTAGCCATATTTTTGTTAATATTGCCTATGAAAAGCTAGTTGCGGCTTTTTTATTTTTGGACTAAAAAATGACTGAAAAAAAGATAAAGACAAATAAGTACAGGGCTTCCGACATTACGGTTCTGGAGGGGCTTGAGCCCGTCAGAAAAAGACCGGGAATGTACATCGGCACAACCGGTCTGGACGGCATTCATCATCTGGTTGTTGAAATTTTTGACAACGGAAGGGATGAGGCCATGGGAGGTTTTGCCAACCATGTGGAAATCGCCCTCCTCTCAAAGGGCCGCGTCAGAGTCGTTGACAACGGTCGAGGCATTCCGGTTGATAAACACAAGCAGACGAAAGTTTCCGCGCTGGAGACGATTATGACCACGCTTCATGCCGGCGGGAAATTCGGCGGAGAAGGCTACAAGATTTCCGGCGGGCTTCACGGCGTCGGCGCTTCGGTTGTGAACGCTCTTTCTTCTTACACCGAAGCCAGAGTCCATCGTGACGGCCAACAGTATGTTCAGGAGTACAGCAAAGGAAAAAAAACAGCCTCGGTCAAAAAAATCGGTCCGTCGGTCTTTAACGGAACGATTATAACTTTTGAGCCGGACTCATCCATTTTCCCGGAAATTTCTTACGACTGGGAGAGGCTCATCAAGCATATGAGAGAGCAGGCTTATTTGGTCAAAGGCTTGAGAATTACTCTTATTGACGCTCGTCAAGCGGGAATAAAATTTGACGAGAATAAAACTTTCTTTCTGAAAGACCTGAAGCCGGAGGTTCCGACTTCCTCGTTTTATTTTGAAGGAGGTCTGGTATCTTTGATAAAGTTTTACAATGCTTCTCAAAAAGCAGTCCACAAAAATATTTTTTATGTTGAAAAAGAAAGCGAAGGAGTAAGCGTGGAGATAGCTCTGCAATATGTTGACGATATCTCTTCGCGCATTCTGCCTTTTGCGAATAATATCTATAACCCGGAAGGAGGAACGCATCTGACCGGTTTCAAAACCGCTCTGACCAGAACCATCAACAATTATGCTAATACCAACAAGCTCTCCAAGGAAAAAGACGGGAACTTTACGGGGGACGATGTCTTGGAAGGCCTTTCCGCCGTCATCTCCGTCAAGCTTCGGGAAATTCAATTTGAAGGGCAGACAAAAGGTCGGCTCGGAAGCACCGAAGCCAGAGGCGCCGTTGAAACCGTTTTCAGCGAATCCCTTGGAGCCTTTTTGGAAGAAAACCCCGATGACGCCAAGTCAATCATTGGCAAAGCCTCTCTTGCTCTTAAGGCCAGAAAGGCGGCCAAGGCGGCCAAAGACAGCGTTTTAAGAAAAGGCGCTCTTGAAGGAAGCGGCCTGCCGGGAAAACTGGCCGATTGCCAGAGTAAAAATCCGGCCGAGAGCGAACTCTTTATCGTTGAAGGAGATTCCGCCGGAGGCACAACAAAGAGCGGACGAGACAGGAGAACGCAGGCCGTTCTTCCAATCAGGGGCAAGATTCTGAATGTTGAAAGAGCCAGGTTGGGCAAGATGCTTTCTTCGGAACAGATAAAAAATATAGTCATTGCTCTCGGTACGGCCATTGGCGACACTTTTGAAATAGAGAATCTTCGTTATCACAAAATAATTATCGCGGCCGATGCCGATGTTGACGGAGCCCACATCAGGACTCTTATCCTGACCCTCTTCTATCGTTACTTTAAGGAAATCATAGACGGAGGTTATCTTTATATTGCCCAACCGCCCCTGTATAAGATTGAAAAAGGAAAGAAAATTTTAGCCTATGTTTTTTCGGATGAAGAAAAAGAGGCCATTCTTTTGCGGGAAAAAGCCGACTCTGACAAGCTCTCCACCCAAAGATATAAAGGTTTGGGAGAAATGAATGCCGATGAATTGTGGCAGACAACCATGAATCCCGAAAACAGAGTTCTGAAGCAAGTTACCGTAAAAGACGCCGCCGAAGCGGACAGAGTTTTTGATATTTTGATGGGCACCGATGTTCCTTCCCGAAAGAGTTTCATCCAAACCAACGCCAAGCTTGCCAATTTGGACATTTAGCTCCGGATATTTAGAGCTTATTCAAAAACTCTTGACGAACGGCGGTTTCTATCTTTTTTCAGACGGCTTAAATGGCTCTGACATCAATAAGTTCCGCCTTGACCACGAATCTGTCGTTTAAATTACCGAAAGTGTTGCAGGTTGAAAGAGTAATTTCTCTTTTATCCGACTCAAAGACAACCAGAGCGTTTTCGGCATCCGCTTCCTCCACGGAGTTTACCCGGTAGATAAATTCGTGAGTATCGGAAAAAACGCTGATATCTTCTCCGATTTCCATATCTTCAAGATCGTTAAAAGCCTGAAAACTTTTGTTTCTGACAATTGGCAGATTGGAGCTGTGTCCGAACAAAAGCATATTTGTTTTTTCCGCCAGAAGTCCGGAAGTGGGGTAGCGCACGGCGCCGCTTGAAAGTGAGTCGTCCAAAACATCAATATTTCTTGACTCGGGATTGTTGATTCTCGTATCCACTCCTATTTTATCAATAGTGACTCGCCTGGGTAAGGCCGCGGAAAGCGCCGCCAATTTTTTCTCAAGGACTTCCGAATCTTGAGGGATGACGCTTTTTTCTTTCTCGGCCGTTTCGTTGAGATTTGGCGCCAGACCCAAAGCCGAAAGAATCAGAAAACTGCCCAGGAACACGATAAACCAGAGAAGAATAAAAAATTTTAAATTTTGTCTTATAGCCTCAAACATGACTGATATCTCCCGTCTTGACATTTAGTATAAACTATAATATACTACATAAACAAAGAAAGTCAAATGGCTTAACACAGGCCTTAAAATATGAAAAATAATAAAAATCAATTTCAAGATTCAATTGTCAAAATTTTGGCCGTTGTCGGAGCCATAGCCGTTTTGTCTGTGGGAGGGTTCATTACCGTAACCGTTCTCAAAAATATCCCCGATATTTTTGGGAATATCGCCGCTCAAGTCGTAAGTATCACGCAAAGATTTATTCCGGCCGAGAGAATTATTGTCACTTTAAGCGACGAAAATCCGGTTAACGGAGACTTAGTCAGACTTTCTTTTGAACATCAAAACAAAAACGACGACGGTTCTTACTCATTTTTTTACGAGTGCCGCGAAGGCGTTCATTTTGAAAGAGCCGCCTCAGACGAGGTTATTTTCTGCAACACTCCCTATAATTTCATCAATCAAGACAACACTTTTTCATTCAGGGTTTTTTCCGCCGGGGAGGGTTCCTCCGGCGTTCCGCTTTCCGTCAACTTTGTTCAAAACAACTCTGAAAGGATTTCCGAAAGAGGTCAGAGCGTTCTTAACATACGCGGAGAGAAAAACATTGATTCAACCATGGTTATCATCCGGGGCGGAGAGGACGGAAACCGTCCGGCAAAAAGGACTCCCGGACAAAAAATCGAAGAAGAAATTCTTTTCAACCAAACGAGCGGCTCAACCGCAGGCGTCTCCAACCCAAACGGCATACCGGACCTTAAGGCGACGATTCTTGCCGTTGGCAGAATTGACCGAGAGACGAATGTCTTTACCGCCACCAGTTCTATTCCGCAAGCCGACAGAGGAGCCGTCAAGTTTGAGATTCTGAATGTCGGCACCAAGTCAACCGGCTCATGGCATTTCAATGTCGTTGTGCCAACCTTTCCGGCTTTCATCTATCATTCAAAAAGCCAGCCCTCGCTCCTTCCGGGCGACAAAATAGAATATACAATCGGTTTTGACAGCATTAAAAACGACGGCGCGGAAAATGTCATTGTCGTCAACGCCGACCCGATAGGCTCGATCAAAGAATCTTTGGAGACAAACAATATCGTAAAGTCCGTTTTGCCGGCCTACAATATAGAATAAATTATAGAATAAAAAAGCGCGCCGATGATATTTTTTAATTCTCCAAAACTGAAAAAAAATGTCCGACGAATGGAGCTCTTTCTTCTCTCGGCTCTGGTTTTTTCGCCGGTCTTGGCTTTTGGCCAAACGGGCCCCGATCTTGTCATTTCTTCAGGCCCCGACATTTCGGGAGTTTTGGAGGTGGGACAAGAAATAAAATTCTCCGCCGATGTTTTAAATCAGGGAGACCAAAATACCGGAAATAGCTTTATCATTCGCTTCCGAGTTGACGGAAAAAAAATTCATGACGCTTCAAGCGAGGCTTTGGCCAGAGGCCACACCAGA
>PCTS01000026.1:7864-13112 GCA_002771565.1 Candidatus Campbellbacteria bacterium CG22_combo_CG10-13_8_21_14_all_43_18 | reverse complement strand
GGTGACTTTTCGTTGCGGCTTTTTCCTTAAGCGACGCAATAAGTTATTGAGGTTAAACCTCAATATTGAGGTTTAACCTCAATCTTTCTTTGGCTCCTTTTTCCGTTGGAACGGCCGGGAGCGCTTACTGCTTTTTACCGTTGGAATAGACAAGTGGTTGACTTTTTTCTCTTTTTTTGCTAGGATACCGCTGTGAGTGCCGATATATCGGTGTTCGTTCCGTGAATGTCTAGAGAAAGACCCCACTTTGTGGGGTTTTTCTCTTTTTAGCCCTCTTTTTGAATCCGTAAATTTCACCGAAAAAGTGGTTTTCTTTTATTTTTTCTCCTGCTATTATTGCCTCTAGCGAGGAGTGAAGCGGGAGGCTTGTCCATCCTTCATCCGAGCGAAGAGACAATATAGGTTAATACCACGCGGCTCTGTCCCCGGGAACCTATATTCTCTTGCGGTTGTTCTTATCTACGACCGGCGGCGGCACTCACATAGACATTTTTTGGAGCTCGCACCCGCCGGTCATAAATGAGAGGAATCGCCGTCAGAAGAAATATCAGCCTTAAAAAATACGGCACTTTTAGAATAGGAGGCCGGGCCTCTTTTTTTGTTTCGGTCAAGACGGAAGAAGAACTTCTCCTGGCTCTGGAATTTGCCGGAAAGAACAGTTTGAAAATTTTTATTCTGGGAAGAGGGTCTAATGTTCTTTTTGCCGATGAGGGTTTTGCGGGCTTGGTTATAAAAATTGATTTAAGAGGCCTGCGGTTTTTTGAAGGCCCAAACAAGGTTTTGGCCGAGGTCCAAGCCGGAGAAGATTGGGATAATTTCGTCAAGAAAACAGTTGATAAAAACTATTGGGGATTGGAGAACCTCTCATATATCCCCGGAACGGTCGGCGCGGCTCCCATTCAAAACATTGGCTCTTATGGCGTTGAAGTCGGCGACCTCATAAAAGAGGTGCACGCCATTAACATCAAAAATCTCAAAAAAAAGATCTTTTCCAAAAAGAAGTGCCGGTTTTCTTACCGCCACAGTTTTTTTAAAACCGCAGCCGGCGCCGATTTCGTCATCACCGATATCGTCTTTTCGTTAAAGAAAACCGAAAAAGCAAACTTGTCTTATCGGGATCTTGAGGACTTTTTTGCCGGCAAGGACAGGGCTTCCGTCAAAGCTTTGGATGTCAGAAAGGCTCTCAAAATTATAAGAGGAGCCAAATTTCCCGACTTGAAAAAATTCGGTACGGCCGGGTCGTTTTTCCGAAACCCGGTCGTCTCCGTCAAAAAATTTAAGATTCTGAAATCTAAATACCCCGACCTCCCAGAATTTTATGAAGCAAAAGGCTGTAAACTTTCTCTGGCTTTTATTTTGGACAGAGTTTGCGGCTTAAGAGGATATAAATTGAAAAATGCCGGTCTTTATAAAAATCAACCGCTTGTTTTTGTAAATTTTGGCGGAGCCGAAGCCCGCGATATTTTAAATCTCGGAAAAAAAGTTCGGAAAAAAGTTTTTGAGAAAACGGGAGTTGAAATTTTCGCCGAAGTAACTTTTGTCGGATAAATTTTGTTTCAAAAGTTATCCACAAAAAGCATCAAAGAAGATTGTTTTTTGTTTTTTAGAGTATGATAATTTAAGCAAGCCATGGAAACAATCTTCAGGTCGAAAAATTTTAAAAGAATCGGTTTTTAAAATAAAAAAACAATGAAAAGAAGAAAGGCAGTCAAAAGGGCCGCTCCCAAAAGAAAGGCCGCTCCAAAAAGAAGAAAGGCAGTCAAAAGGGCCGCTCCAAAAAGAAAAGCTCCCAAAAGAAAGGCTGCTAAAAGAAGGAGATAAATTTCTCCTTTATCGGCAAAGACTCTCCGCTCTGATGGGGAGTTTTTGTTTTTTGAGAAGTGGATAAAACCCTCTTTGAGATTCAAAAAAGCCTTATAAATGAGCGTATTTTCGCTTCTTTCCGATATATAGATTTTTTGGAAGATAGGCATATAATATGGGCGTCGTAATTTTACGATGGTCGTTTTTTGCAGGCTTGCTTCCATTTGTATAAATAATCAAAAAAGAAGAAGAGAAAGAAATAGAAACTTTCTCGTAAAAAAACTTCAAAAAAACAACCCCTTTTATTTTGGAAGCCTTTTTATTTAAGAGTCTAATCAGTATCAAAAAATGTACGACGACGACACGGACTTTGACGGCAACCTCGAAAAAGATGAAGAAGATGAAGACGAGGTTGGCGATCTTGAGTTCGGCGAAGACGACGGGGATGAAGAAGATGACGACGACATCCCCGACTACGACAACGATTACGAGTAATCTTTTTTAAAAAGATTCGAAAGAGCCGCCTCTGTAAGGGCGGCTTTTTCTGTGCTAAGATAGCTTCTACTTTCTTTCGAGCATTTTTCGGAAGGAGGGCTTTTTCGGAGAATCATGAAACTCTTAAAAAATCTTTTTGGAGACGAGAGCGCCAAGGAAGTAAAAAAACTTCAATCCGTCGTAGACGCGGTTAATTCTTTTGATAAAGAAATTTCTTCTCTTTCCGACTCCGCTCTTCGGGATAAAACACTCTTTTTTAAGGAAGAGCTGAAAAAAGGGAAGTCTTTGGGCGACATCCTGCCCGAGGCTTACGCCGTAGTGCGCGAGGCCTCAAAAAGAATGACCGGCTTGCGGCATTTTGACGTTCAAATAATCGGAGGAATCATTCTTCATCAGGGCAAGATTACGGAAATGAGAACCGGCGAAGGAAAAACTTTGGCCGCCACTCTTCCGTCCTATCTTAACGCTCTTTCCGGAAAAGGCGTTCATGTCGTTACCGTCAACGATTATCTTTCCAGAAGGGATGCCGCCTGGATGGGCCAGATTTACTCGTTTCTCGGCCTTTCCGTGGGCGTTATCAATCACGAAGAATCTTTTCTCTATGACCCGGAGCACAAAGAGGCCGATAAAGAGCGCGACGAAGTCGGCTCGTTTAAGGTTTTTCATGAATTTTTAAGACCCTGCGCCAGAGGCGAGGCTTACGCAGCCGACATCACATACGGGACAAACAATGAGTTCGGTTTTGATTATTTGCGGGATAACATTGAATATGTCGCGAGCGGCCTCCGGCAAAGGGGCTATCATTACGCCATCATTGACGAAATTGACTCTATTTTGATTGACGAAGCCAGGACTCCTCTTATTATCAGCGCTCCATGGCAGAGCTCCGAGGATTTGTACGGAAAATTCGCCCTGATTTCCGCCAGACTCAAAGAAGAAGAAGATTATGAGGTGGACGAAAAGGCCAGAGCCATTACCCTTAAGGATTCCGGCATAGAAAAAGCCGAAAGAATTTTGGGCGTTGAAAACATTTACACGGAAGGCGGGATTAAATATGTTCATCATTTGGAAACGGCCGTTCGAGCCAAGGCATTGTTCAAAAAAGACAGAGATTATGTCATCAAAGACGGGGAGATTATTATCGTTGACCAGTTTACCGGCAGATTGCAGCCGGGCCGCCGCTGGTCGGAAGGCCTGCATCAGGCCATTGAGGCCAAAGAGGGCGTTTCGGTTCAGAAAGAATCAAGGACTTTTGCTTCCATCACCTTTCAAAACTATTTTCGAATGTACGGGAAACTATCCGGCATGACCGGCACGGCCAGGACCAGCGCCGAAGAATTTTACAAAGTCTACGGTCTCGGCACCGTTTCGGTGCCGACCAACAAACCGGTTCTAAGGCGTGACAGAGAAGATTTGATTTTTCAGACCGAAATCGGAAAATTCAAAGCCATCTCCGAAAAAATCAAAGAGCTCAACCAGAAAGGCCAACCCGTTCTTGTCGGCACCGTTTCCGTCGAGAAATCGGAACTTCTTTCTGATTTTTTGAACAGAAACGGAGTCGGTCATACCGTTCTTAACGCCAAGAAACATGAAAGCGAGGGCGAGGTTATCGCCCAAGCGGGGAAAAAAGGTTCTGTTACCATCGCTACAAACATGGCCGGCCGCGGAGTTGACATCCGCTTGGGCGGTAACCCCTCTACCAAAGAAGAGTCGGAAAAAGTCAAAGCTCTGGGCGGACTTTTTGTGCTGGGAACGGAGAGGCACGAAGCGCGGAGAATTGACGACCAGCTTCGGGGGCGCTCCGGCCGTCAGGGAGACCTCGGAGAATCTCAATTCTTTGTTTCTTTGGAAGACTCACTGATGAAAATTTTTGCCTCCGACATTATAAAGAAAATGATGGGGCGTTTCGGTATTCCGGAAGACCAGCCGATTGAAAACAGGCTTATCACCCGCTCTCTTGAATCGGCCCAAACCAAAATTGAGGGTCTGAACTTTGACAGAAGAAAAACGACTCTGCAATTTGACGATGTCTTGAACGAACAGCGGCGTTCAATCTATAAAAAAAGAAGAGAAATTCTTCTGGGAGACGAAAATGTTCTGGATAAATATCTTTCCGAAATTTTTCTTTCCGCGGATGGGGCCGGAGTCTCCGCTTCCGGTGAGGAAGTCCTTAAAGAGAAAAAAGATATTCTCGGTCGGGAAGATTTTTATGCGACCATCCGAAGAATGTTTTTGCAGGCTATTGACAGCTTGTGGGTGGATCATCTGGAAATGATGGATTATCTGCGCGGGAGCGTTAATCTTCGGGCTTACGGGCAAAGGGATCCGTTAGTGGAATACAAAAAGGAAGGGCTTCGGTTATTTCAGGAAATGGAAGCGTCTTGGGCCGAGAATGTTCTTTCTCTTATCCCCGGTATCGGCGCCGGAGCTTTCCAAAGAGAACGGCAAAGACTTCAGGAAATTCACAAAGAAGCTCAAAGAGTCGGCAGAGATGGGAAAAACGGCGGCTTTTCTCGTCCGGCAAAGTTGAGGGCCGAAGAAAATATCGGCCGGAACGAACCTTGTCCCTGCGGGGCTCTTAACCCGCACACAAACAAACCCTACAAATATAAACACTGCGGGCTCATTAACGCTCCGCATCACAAGAGCTAGAGCATGTTCAAAAACCCCACCACGCCCGCCTCAGGCGGGCGGGGGGCTTTTCGGGCTCATTACTCTTTCTATATATTCCGCAATATTATGACTTTAATTTCCTTGAAATAAGGTCTTTTTTCTTTTATTCTTTACTCTGCCTGTGGTATATTTTGTCGGGGTAGCTCAACTGGCTAGAGCGGGCGTCTCATACGCGCCAGGTTGTGGGTTCGAGCCCCACCCCCGACACATTCGTAAAAACAAAATAAAAAACATTGTTCTTTAAAGTTTTTACGAAAAGTTTTTAGAATGGGGGCGA
>PCTS01000026.1:825-7818 GCA_002771565.1 Candidatus Campbellbacteria bacterium CG22_combo_CG10-13_8_21_14_all_43_18 | reverse complement strand
GAAGTCTGGGAGACTTCTGCGGAATTTTCCAGAAGAAAATTGAGCCCCACCCCCGACACATTCGTAAAAACAAAATAAAAAATGATGTCTATATATTATGCGGCCGTAGTGTAGCCTGGTTAACATAATCCCCTGTCACGGGATAGATCGCCGGTTCAAATCCGGTCGGCCGCGCCGCCGAAAGGCTTACTTGACGCAAGTCCCTGCGGCTTCGCTGGAAACTTGGGTGGATGAAGCGAAAGCTTAGTCTTAGCGAGTCGTGCTTAGTGTGTTTTTTTGGCTTTCTAGCTTTCTAGCTTTCTTAAGAATGTTAGAAAGTCTTTGGTAAAAGTATATTTTTACCGAATTTTCGCCACCTTAGCTCAGTTGGTAGAGCGCACCCATGGTAAGGGTGAGGTCCGCGGTTCAATCCCGCGAGGTGGCTCACGAGCGAAGCGAGAGAGACGGCTCAAAAAAGCAAACTGCTTTGCTTTTTGCGCGGGATTGAAAGACGGAGCCATACTTTTGATAAACGCGTTATCAACACTTTTGGTTCTTTTTTAATTTGATAAAAACCGGCTACAATATTTATATTATGAACACAAAACTTGTTTCATGGGTCTTGAGGATAGCCGTCGCCGGAGAATTTCTTGGCCATGGCGCTTTTGCTCTACAGGGCAAAGAGGGCTGGTTCAAGTATTTTACTCCTTTTGGCATTACGAATGCCGAGACTATCGTCAGTATTTTATTTATTGTCGGCCTTATGGATATTCTGCTTGCCGTTTTTGTTCTTATAAAGCCGGTTCGTATCTTCCTCTTATGGATGGCTTTTTGGGGCCTTTGGACGGCTCTTCTGCGTTGGCCAATCGGCCCAGACCCCGTCTGGGATTTTTTTGAAAGATGGGCCAATTGGGGCGCTCCTCTTGCTCTCCTCCTTTTCCTGGGCTTGCCTCAAAACTGGAAAGAGTGGTTCAGATAAAATAACCGCGAATCTTAAATGACAGCCGAATCCCTTTCTTTGTCATTCGGACAAAGGAGTTTTGTCGTTGCGAATCAGGGTATTATCGGTATAATTTCTCAATAGAAAGTTACTCCATTTCGCGGACCCTGACAGCTTTCCGGAGCGAGCGGTCTTTATTGCCAGGATAACCCAGCCCCGCCTAGGACAGGACGGGGTAAACTTGCTCCGCCAATTTTATTGTTTAAAATAAACATGCGCCGACCTAGCTCAATGGCAGAGCAACGGTATCGTAAACCGTAGGTTCTGGGTTCAAGTCCCAGGGTCGGCTCCAAAATCAGACCTTCCTCCGAATGCTTTTTGAGTCCGCCAAAATAATACATACCATAATATGTACTACAGTTAACTGTAGTAAATACCATAATATATACTACAGTTAACTGTAGTAAATACCATAATATATACTACAGTTAACTGTAGTAAATTAACTGTAGGATTTTAAGATATTGTAGCGCTTTGAGTTTGAAGGGAATTGAATAAAGCCGTATTCCCGTCTATACTATTCGAATATGGAAGAAAAAAAGAAATATTATCATCTCCTTGCCCCAAACGAAAACAGGCTTTCATTTTTTGCTCCATGAAAAAAATATCCAAAGAAAAACTTACCAAAATATTACACCATGCCGGTTCGGCTCACGGAGATTATGAAATCAATATCCTAAATGGCGTCTATGATGACGACTGGCCCGCCTGGTACGCGGCCTACATCGTCGGCGCGCTTGGAACGGAGGCAATAAAACCGGCCAAGCTGACGAGGCTTCTTATGGCCGCAGATGACGCCCACAAAAAACAGAATCGGAACATTGACTGGACGACATTCTACGCCGGTTATATTATTGACAATCTGGGTTAAACCCAAGTCGCGTCGGAGACATATGAATAAAGCGAAAAAATACGATGTTTTGATTGTCGGCGGAGGCGTCAGCGGAACCGCCCTCTTTTATATGCTGGCCCAATATACCAACCTCTCCAAAATCGCTCTTCTTGAAAAATACAATAAAGTGGCCCAAGTCAATTCCAAAGGCAAGAACAACAGCCAGACGCTTCACGTCGGCGACATCGAGACGAATTATTCTCCGGAAAAAACGAAAGCGGTCAGGTCAGCGGCCATGATGATCCCTTCTTATGTCAGAAGACTTCATCCGGATGCGCAAAATAAAATTTTGTTCCGAGTTCCTAAAATGGTTCTGGCTGTCGGTAAAGATGAAATCGCCAAATTGGGAGAAAGATATGAAGAAATCAGGAAATTGTATCCGGATCTGCAAAAATTAAATAAAAAAGAAATCGGAAGGATAGAGCCAAACATAACTAAAGGAAGAAAAGAAAACGAGGAATTATTGGCCTTATATACTCCCGACGGATATGCCGTTGATTATGAAATGCTGGCGGTATCTTTCACGAAAGAAGTTAAAAAAAAGGCCGACGGCCGGGCGGATTTATTTCTGGGACAAAAAGTTAAAAATATCAAAAGGGGTGATAAAGAATATCAAATAGAAACCAACAAGGGAATTTTTGAAGCAAGTATAGTCGTTGTCAATGCGGATTCCTACAGCCTGCTTTTTGCCAAATCGCTCGGATATGGGAAAAAGTTCTCGCTTATTCCGGTTGCCGGTAATTTTTATTTTTCCGATGAAGTCCTAAACGGGAAAGTCTATACTATGCAGGATCAAAAACTGCCCTTTGCCGCTGTCCATGGCGACCCGGATGTGCAGGTTCCGGGCAAGACAAGATGGGGCCCGACGGCCAAATTTTTCCCGGTATTGGAAAGCGGGAAACCTTTAACTTCGTTGGATTATTTCAAGTCGGCGGGGCTTTTCCGGTATTGCACGATTAAGAGCTTTATAAAAATTTTGAGCGATTTTACCAGATTTAAATATCTGCTAAAAAATGCTCTGTATGACTTTCCTCTGATCGGCAAGATTTTTTTTATGCCGAATATCAGAAAAATTGTTCCGCTTCTTAAGGCTCGGGACATTAAAAAAGCCAAAGGTTTTGGCGGTATGAGACTCCAGAGAGTGGATACGGAGACTCATGAACTCCAGCTCGGAGAAGGAAGAATTGTCGGGGATAACATCATCTTTAACATGACGCCGTCTCCCGGCGCTTCGGCTTGTCTTTTCAACGCGGTCAGAGATACTGAAGAAATTATGAGTTTTTTTGACAATAGATATAAATTTGACAAACACATGATGGAAAACGAATGTGTCGGCGGGTATCCGTGCGATACCACAAAAGATGTTTCAGCCGACTTCTACTCTTCTTAATTTCCACTCTTTAATAATATGGATAAACAATTTCTTCGTACGGCATAGGCGAGTGAAGTTCCTGCGCAGACAAGAAAAATGAACGGCTTTTTCCGGGCCGGGCAAATCGCCGGACGTTCTTCTCCTCGTCTTGGCCTATGTTGGATCGCCGATGAATCATATTGTCAAAAAACCCGCATCAACCCAACCTCGCCTCAAGATGAAGAATTAAAAAGTCGTGATAAAATATCCAAATGACCGACATATCGGTAAAAATCGCAAAACTTGAAGAAGAAATGCAGGCCTCTTCTTTCTGGGAAAATAAAGACAAAGCCCAATCTAAAATCAGGGAACTTCAGGAGCTGAAAGATGAGCTTCGGGGTGTCGGAAAATACGACAGGGGCGGCGCCGTTATAACGATTTTCTCCGGCGCCGGCGGAGCCGACTCCGAAGATTTTTCTTCCATGCTTTTCAAGATGTATCAGAAATACATTGAGGGCAAAAACTGGGTCTTAGACATATTGCATCAAAATGAAAATGACCACGGCGGATTCAGAAACATCACTTTTGAAATCACAAAAACTCGTTCAACAAGCTCGGGATTGGGGCCTTACGGGATTTTGAAAAATGAATCGGGCGTGCATCGCTTGGTTCGCATTTCTCCGTTCAACGCCAAAAACCAAAGACACACTTCTTTTTCAATGGTAGAAGTGATTCCAAGATTTGAAAATGCCAAAGAAATTAAAATTCCGGAGGATGAACTGGAAATCACCTTTGCCCGCGCCGGAGGACCGGGCGGACAGAATGTCAACAAAAGAGAGACGGCGGTCAGAATTACCCACCGGCCGACAAAGATTTCCGTCCATGTTGATTCCCAGAGGAGTCAGGCGCAAAACAAAGAAAAAGCGCTGGAAATTCTTCAGGGAAAGCTTTATCATATGGAAGAAGAGCGGAAAAAGAAAAAAGAGCGGGGGATGTATATTTCAAAAACAACGGAGATTGAGTGGGGAAACCAAATTCGCTCTTATGTTTTGCATCCGTACAAAATGGTCAAAGACCACAGAACAAAAGTGGAAGTCCGCGATGTTGACAAAGTTCTGGACGGAGAAATTGACGATTTTATAGAGGCGGAGAAAGAACTGAATTAAATTAGAAATTATCAAACGAAAATTGTGATAAATTTTGACAGTGTTACGAAAATTTACTCTGACGACTCCATTGCTTTGGACAGCGTCACTTTTGATGTTAGTCCCAAAGAATTTCTCTCCATCGTTGGAGCCTCCGGCGCGGGCAAGAGCACTATCTTAAAAATGCTTTTGGCGGAAGAAAAGCCGACCGAGGGCGCGGTTTTTTTTGAAAGGGTGGATGTCGGCTCTTTGGGCAAAAAAGAATTGAACCTGCACCGTCGCAGAATCGGCACCGTCTTTCAAGATTTTAAATTGCTTCCCGGGAAAACCGCTTATGAAAATATCGCTTTTGCCATGGAAGTGGCCGGCCGAAGCGACGAAGAAATAAATTCCGATGTGCCCCATGTTTTGGATTTGGTGGACCTTTCCGACAAAGCCTGGAATTTCCCAAACGAACTGTCCGGGGGCGAAAAGCAGAGACTGGCCATTGCCAGAGCCATTATCAACCAACCCGATGTTGTTATCGCCGACGAGCCGACCGGAAACTTGGACCCTTTGAACACGGAGGAAATCGTGCAAATTCTGAAAAAAATAAACGACCTCGGCACGACCGTCATACTGACCACGCATAATAAACAAGTGGTTGATTCTTTGGGCAAGCGGGTCATTACTTTGGATCGGGGAAGAATCGTGCGCGACGACAACAGGGGGCGGTATATTCTTTAAAAATTTTACGGCTTTTTAACTTATAAAATTTTCAACAAATTTCTATGATATGGACAGACCTTAAACGAATAATGCGAGCGGGTTTTGCGGGCTTTTGGAGGAACGCTTTCGTTTCGCTGGCCTCCACCATGGTTCTTTCTTTCGCTCTTTTTGTCATCGGCGTTCTTATTTTTCTCGGGGCCATGCTTGATACTTCTCTGGGGCAGCTTCGGGACAAAGTTGACATCAATGTTTATTTTTTAACCACGGCTCCGGAAGAAGAAATACTTTCTTTGAAAGAGCAGATAGAAACCTTGCCGGAGGTGGAATTTGTTGAATATGTATCCCGCGAAGAAGCTCTGCAAGAATTTCGCTTTAGGCACGAAAATGACCAGCTTATTCTGGAGGCCTTGGACGAGCTTGAAGACAACCCGCTTGGAGCGACACTTAATGTCAAGGCCAGAGAAACTTCGCAATATGAAGGCATTGCAAAATTTTTAGACAGCAATGAAACTCTGTCTGCCGACGGCCGGGGCGAGATTATTGACCGAATCAACTATTTTCAAAATAAAGCCGCCATTGACAAACTAAGCGGTATTATTGATTCGGCCCAGACCATCTCTTTTGCCATAGCTCTTCTGCTTATTATTATCTCCGTGGCTATGACATTCAACACCGTCCGTCTGGCCGTCTTTACGGCTAAGGACGAAATAGGGGTTATGAAGCTCGTCGGAGCGAGCAATCGTTATGCCAGAGGCCCGTTTGTCGTTGAAGGAATTTTCTCCGGCATCCTTTCCGCTTTCATCGCCTTAATCTTGTTTTACCCCCTGACTCTCTGGCTCGGCCCCTCCACGGAGACTTTCTTCGGCGCCATCAGCGTTTTTGATTATTATTTGAACAATTTCGGGCAAATCTTTCTGATAATGCTTTTTTCCGGTATTCTTCTTGGCGGCGGTTCAAGCTATCTGGCCGTCAGGCGTTACTTAAAGATTTAGCAAATCCAAGATTGCGAACTTCATAAAATTTTCCACTTGGGAGTTCAACTCCCAAGTCTTCTAAGTGGTTGTCTTTTATATTCTAGTATTCTATAGAATACTAGAATATAAAAGACTAAAATAACTGCGCCGGCATTTTGTAACCGGTATCTTCTAAAATCCCATACGGGTTATGTAATAAATGTCGCGAAGGCGATTGATGATTAAATTGAGTCGAAAAAAAATCAAGTCTATGCTATAAAAGAATCTGTAATATTGCCGGATAGTCTAACTTGCCCCGCCATGATTAGTTTGTACATTTTAAAAAATAATAAGGGTAGATATTACATTGGTATTACCTCGCTTAAGGTCGAAGATAGACCGAAGAGACATAATTCAGGATATGTTACTTCAACTAGATTAGGAAGACCTTGGAGAATCCTATGTGTTGAGGAATATAAAAATTGGAAAGAAGCAAGAAACAGAGAAAAACAGATAAAATCATAGAAAGAAAGTAATGCTTTTAAAAAGTTTTTGTCCAAAGTTGCCGGATCGTCTAATGGTAGGACACACCCCTCTGGAGGGTGGGATCTAGGTTCGAGTCCTAGTCCGGCAACTTTGGACAAAAACACCAATCATGGCGGGGTGAAGTAGGGCACACCCCTCTGGAGGGTGGGATCTAGGTTCGAGTCCTAGTCTGGCAACAAGAATTATTTATACTCTGATATGAAATATTGGAGGATTAAAAATTCTTTGCTCGGGCGGGACTCGAACCGAGGCGGCGCGAAACCCGCGAAGCGGAGCCGCCGAATGGGGGTCGAGGGAGTGAGGTATTTTAGAGCCCTGAGCTTGTCGAAGGGCGAATAAAATATCCACGAGAGTGACCGAGTCCTAGTCCGGCAACCAGTTCGTGCGAGGTTATCGCGCACGAGAAGCGTAGCGACCTC
>PCTS01000026.1:0-751 GCA_002771565.1 Candidatus Campbellbacteria bacterium CG22_combo_CG10-13_8_21_14_all_43_18 | reverse complement strand
GCTAGATAGAACTTACTTCATCGCCGGCCCTCCACGGATTGGTAAAACCATTTTAGCTTTTGCTCTAGCAGAGAAAATAAAGGGTCATGTTGTTTCAACTGACAGTATTAGAAATGCCGCAAAGAAAGGATGTCCCAATAAAGAGAGTGACTTATTCATTATTAATCGAGCCGAAAATGTAAGTGAAGATGAGTGGTTAAAGAATCACTTGGAAAACCCGGAAATCACTGTTGAGCATCAAAACCGAGAGTCAAAAGCAATATGGCCTTCACTCGTGTCGTTTTGCAATAGTTTTTGTGAGGATGATGCGGTACATATTGTTGAAGGTGTAGCCATTCTTCCCGCACTTGTTTCTCAAATGAAGAACAAGCCCGAACATGTTATTTTTGTCGGCAACACCAGCGATTCTCATTTACAGGCCATGCTTGATCACGCAGATCGTTTTCCAAATAAAGATTGGATGCGCGCCATGAATTACAGCAAGCAAAGATTTGAGGGAATGGCAAACTTTATTAAAGAAATGAGTTTTTATTTCAAAACTGAAGCCGAAAAGTATGGGTTTCCATATTATGAGATCAGTGATGACGATTTCGAGAATTCGATAGACAAAATAGTCAAAAGTATTACCGCCCAAGTAGTGCTCAAAGAAGGGTCGAATTGGTAAAATAAAATAGCTGAAAGTAGCGTTGGCCTGATTAGTTGCCTTTATATTTTTTTAAGTGCATACTAAAAGCATGTTTAAGTTTTTGAT
>PCTS01000008.1:1737-8217 GCA_002771565.1 Candidatus Campbellbacteria bacterium CG22_combo_CG10-13_8_21_14_all_43_18 | reverse complement strand
GTCATATTGCACATCATTTTCTTTGAAAAACGCTTTGGTCATTTTGCAGTAGACGCAAGAAGGGGTGGTGTAGATAGTGACTTTAGACATAAATATATTTTGTTAGTTTTTATTAATTATTTGCTCGACCGTTTCAATAACTTGAATAATTGTTTTACTATTGGATTTTTGACATTAATCTCATAGCAAACCATTTGCCCCATCCGCATTTTTTGTACAAGCCCCAAGCGCTCAAGCACCCGCAATTGCTGGGATGCGGCGGATAGGGTAATACCGAAAATCTTGGCAATATCGGTAACGCATATATCGTGGTATTGCATAAGCACCTTAAAAACTTTAAACCGGCAGGGGTCGCCAAGGGCTTGAAACGCTAATGGGAAAGCCACTTCTTCGGTAGCCAGTTCGGCTTTAATATTTTTGCTTCTTATCCAACATATGTTTATTAGTATATTACTACTTAAGTAATTAAGCAACTATTTAAGTATATAGCTGTGGATAAGTTTGTGTCAAGCCCAACTCACGCTCGGCTATTAACAAAATACCAGCGCAATTGCGCTGGTATTTTGTTTAACTAATTATCAGCACCACAAACTATGCGGGTCGCGCTACGACGCCGATCACTCGTGTCATGCTGATAAAAAGTTGTCATTGGCGGAGTTTTTTGATACCTATGGAAACGGTATCAAAAATAGTGGCGGGCACGATCTCCGCAAGTTAGAACCGAAGTATCGAGCAAAAAGGCTAACTATCTGGACTCTTGACCCAATTATACAGGAATTAAGAGCTATTTTCAAAGTTCACCCTGAATGGTTTGAGGTGCCAAAGCCGAAGTCAGACAAAGGACAAAATATGGTGGATTATTCCATTAAATAAGTCTAATTCAACCTTTTCAATTAGTGACTGGTTCGAATAGGAGCTCCTTAAAATTTTCAACCTCCTTTAGATAGTTTTCTAATAATCTTTTGTTATGGAAGACCATACGGTTTTTATGGAGAAACACTGAAAAATTAGCGCTATGATATACTGGATCAGCCCGTTTTCTTTTTATCAGACTAACAATATCAGTATCCTGCTGTCTTTTAAGAACTGCCTCTATTTGTTCTAACTCTGAAAAATCAATAAATTCTGGTAGGGCTATTCTCTTGTCCTTATTATAATATTCAGGCAACACATACTGGTTCAAATTAAACTTATCCCAAGCCCCAGAAAAAAGTGGAGGAGCTGTAGGAGATACAATTACTGGATACACAAGCGCATCATTTCCAACGCCCTCTATAGAGAATTTACCATCTCTAAAATCTTTAATTCTTTTACAAATCTGATCAAGTGGCTTGAAGCATAATTCTTTTAGTCTATCTAGGTAATAGTCGCCATTGCCTTTTTGAAGAAATTCGAGGTTGTGAAATTGTCGCTTTTTACATTCAAAAAATATAACTACATCCTTTTGAACCAAAATTGCATCGTTTGCTTCTTGACCTCCGGCTTTACCATAGTGGGGAAATAAAACGCTACTGTCTATAGAACAAATGAGATTTCGGAAGTAGTCCTCTACGGCATATCCGAAGTATTGAGAAAATTTTACTTTTTGTTTTTCATTAGTCAGAGAATCTAGTAAATCAAAATAAACAGAAGTAGAGAGCCGGTTGAAAAGTCGGCGTAAACTCATGGGTATTATTTTGTTATCCGGTAATTTCACGAGAGGCCTTTTTACAATGTCGGTCAGGTTAAAAAAACTCATATCAATCTTTTTATAATTCATGCCGTTGACCAAGAGACTATCCAAAAGTTTTCGTTTATATTTCGACTTTAGATTTTTTAACGCAATATCAAAGTCTAGAAATGGCAAAACCCAATCCTCTTCCAGTGTATCTTTAATATCATATTGCCCTTGAAGTACTACCAGAAAAGCAAAGTATTCCCGTACCTCTACTCCAAATTTTTCCTGAAAAAGATTTTGAAGATCAAATTTAGATCCGTAATTACTTAATAGATTATTGAAGATAAAATAATTTTGATACATCTTCTGAGACATATCGAAGTTTTTATCTACAATTTGCTGTTTTGTAAGATTAGCTAGTAGATCAAGGCTCATTCTATTTTCATTGAAAGTATTCTTTAATTGCCAATCTGCAAAAATAGAGTTGACCACAAGTAAACTTTTGCCAACGCTGTGTAGAGTTTTCTGCGAGAATGCCCCTCCATTTTTTGTGTAATCTGTGTCGTCACAATGTCGCAAGCAAAGTTTAACTAAGTGGATTATGGATGGTTCCGGGAAGATAACCATATAATCTTTGGGTGGCTGGGGGTTTGTCTTCTGTATCCTTTCCTTTGTTTCCGGACTCAACAACTCAAAACATCTCTGTTTATAAATATCTAAACTATTTTCTCCACCACAGCTTTTTTGGCAGTATTTATAGTAATGCTTAGAAAGTTGGGACAAAATCAATAAACAGTCCCTCTGGTAGAGATTTTGCAAAATCTTTATTACAAACTTATCACCTACGGCGCCATGTTCAGGGAATAAATCCCTATAAGTTGGCATCGTGCCAATTAGTTTTGGTTCGCTATATTTTTGTTGGATTACATCTGACATATTGTGGATAACTTGGTTTGATTTTCTACTTTTGTTCTATTATAATAGATGTATAGTAAACAAGTCAATCTATATGCTCACAAAACGCCAAAAGGAAGTCCTCGACTTCGTAGAAAATTACACGACAAAGAAAGGATACTCTCCTTCGTTTGAGGAAATTAGAAAGCGGCTTAAACTCGCCTCTGTTTCAACTATTCATTTTCATATTTCAAAACTCAAAAAGGGGGGTTACTTGGGAAATATAGAGAATAAAGCCCGTACCATTAGTGTTGTGTCTAAAGAACCAATGGTTAAAATCCCGCTTTTAGGAACTATCGCCGCAGGAGAACCAATAGAGGCAATACGAGAAAACGAATTTATTGCTGTCCCTAAAAATATACTGCCCAGAGGTGGTAATCTTTACGCTTTACGCGTAATGGGTAATAGCATGATTGATGAAAATATCAAAGACGGAGATATAGTTTTGGTAAAACAGCAAGATATTGCAGAAAATGGAGAGCGGATCGTTGCATTGATAGATAATCACGAGGCAACACTAAAGAGATTCTATAGAGAACGAGGATATATTCGTTTGCAACCGGCGAATAAAACTTTTGAGCCGATTATTATAAGAAAAAATCGCGACATTAAAATTCAGGGTATTGTCATTGATGTTATAAAAAACGAGGAAGAATTACAGGCAGAAAAAATTATAACAACCAAAGAAGTAAGAAAAGAAAGAAAACTACCACTTAATCAAATAATTTTAGGAGATGCCATTCAAGAATTAAGGAAGCTTCCTGACGAAAGTTGCGATGTCGTCATAATTGATCCGCCTTATAATATAGGTAAAGATTTTGGCAACAATATAGACAAACGAGAACTTGGAGAATATGTGGAATGGTGTAAAAGTTGGATAAACGAAAGTATCAGAATTCTAAAGCCGAATGGAACAATGTTTATTTACGGTTTTAGCGAAATTTTAGCCTATCTTTCAATAGAAATTCCGATACAAAAACGATGGCTGATTTGGCACTATACGAACAAAAATGTTGCTTCGCTAAATTTTTGGCAAAGAAGCCATGAAGCTATAATTTGCGCGTGGAAAGATAAACCGGTTTTCAACAGAGATGAAGTTAGAGAGCCATACACGGATGGTTTTCTGAATGGAGCCGCTGGAAAGATAAGAAAAGGAACACCAGGGAGATTTAGTAGTGGCGGCTTAGAGACTGTTTATAAAGCCCACGATGGCGGAGCTTTACCGAGAGATGTTATCAAAATCCCTGCTCTTGCTGGTGGAGCAGGGATGGTTGAAAGATGGTTTTTGTGTAAAACCTGCAATTCTGTTTGCGAACCAAGACAGCTGAAAAACCATGATGGGCATGAAATAATGAAGCACCCAACACAAAAACCATTTGAATTATCTAAAAAATTGATAAAATCTGCTATGCCAAAAAAAGATGGCGTTGTGCTAGTACCTTTTGTCGGTTCTGGCTCGGAGTGTGCAGCGGCAAAAGAATTGGGACAATCGTACATTGGCTTTGAGATAAATCCTGATTATGTAAGATTGGCAGAAAGGATGGTAGGCGATAAAAAGTTGGTTGCTAAATTATTTTAGAGAACTGTCTATTTCTTTTTTCTTTTGCTCGAAAGCATAGGGCGCGAAAACGATAAAACCATTCGGGAATCTTTTTAATTCTTTGTTTTCTTGAAACCTCTTATACGGAAGTTTATACTTGCCATCTTTTTTCTTTGGATTTTCGAAATAATCACTGCTTGGAACTTCGTAATTAATATCAATAAACTGCCCTTCTATTTTATTTTTGACACCACCCTTACCACGCCTTACCTCTCCACTAAATGATTTCTTTTTAACTTGGTAATTCAAAATCTTTCCTCTATATCTAACTTGAAAATCGGCTCCTTGATGGTCAAGCTCACCTGACATTGCAACTGTGCCTTCGCCGAAAACCGACTCCGCCACATAACCAGCGTGTATTTGAGTAATAATACTTGCCCAAGTACGATAAATTCTTGCGGGGAGTCCGCGATAAAAACAATTCTTGCACATTGTTATTTTTTGTCTAAAAGATTCAATTTCCGTTTTTTGCGAATTTAAATACTCTTTATAAAAATCTTCAAAAGACAAAAATTTCTTTTGATCCCAATACACTTTGTAAAGCATATTGATAGCTTGAACTTCTTTAGGCAAATCCATCTCTACAATCTTAATAGGCCTATACTTGTCGCGATAGGACTTAAGGTTAACCGATTGTAAAAAGTTGTCGAATTTTTGTACTAACATAAATTAAGTTCTAACTTGGTAATCTGGCGGTGCCTTTTGGTTAAAATCCGAACTTTTTTTGACGAAAATCCGGATTGCGAACTTTGACGCTCCGCCCCGCTGCCGCTCGCTGACGCTCGCCACCCCGCAAAAAAGTTTTCTCTACATTTTTTATTTTGCGCGCCCCTGATTTTTTCTTCTAAAAGGAAAAGAAAACTTTTGTGCGGGGTTTTGCTCTGAACGAGCAGGGCGGCGGGGCTTCGCTTCGGCTCGGGCGAGGCGGAATTCCCCCGCACCCCCCCTTCCGCCTCGCCCTCGCTTGGGTTGGCGAAAATTTTTGCGGCGGGCTTAATTAAATTATTTCTTCTCGCAATAAATGCCAAATTTTATGTTTCATATTTATAAAATCTGTTTTATTGCGTATATCAGGATTGCGTGGGTTCGGAAATGGATTATTAATAATGGTTTTGAATTTTGCCGGTCTTTGAGTTAAAACTAAAATTCTATCACCCAAAAATAAGGCTTCTTCGATATTGTGAGTAACAAAAATTATTGTTTGTGAAAATTCATTTTTAAATTTTATCAACTCCTCCTGCAATAAATCTCTCGTTTGTTGATCAAGAGAGGCAAGCGGTTCATCCATCAATATTATTTTAGGCTCAACCGCGGATGCTCTGGCTAAAGCGGCTTTCTGTTTCATTCCGCCCGATATCTCAAATGGATAATAATTGGCAAATTTTTCTAAACGGAATTTTTCAAGAAAAAAATCAACCCTTTCTTTTCTTTGGATTTTTTCAGGAATTTTAAATTTCAAGCCAAATTCAATATTTTGCGCAACCGTTTTCCATGGAAATAAAATATGATCTTGAAATACCACCGTTCTTTTCGGACTCGGCTTCGTAACTAAGCAATCATCTATCAAGACTCTTCCATTTTCAGGTTTTAAAAATCCTGCAATTAAATTAATAATTGTGCTTTTGCCACAACCAGAAGGTCCAACAATACAAAAAAATTCACCCTTCTCTACCTCGAAAGATAGATTATCCACTACGCCAATGAGTGTGTTATCGTTCTTGCTCTTAAATGATTTTGAAATATTTTCAAAAATTACCATAAAATATTTTATATTTTTTGATTCCAAGGTGTAGTCATTTTTTCTATTTTTGTTATGAGCAGATTAAGTAGAAATCCAATAACACCGATTGTTATCATCCCCGTTATTATTTCCGGAGAATTAAGGAGAAATCTATTTAGTTGAATCATGTAACCCAATCCTGATTGAGCACCGACAAGTTCGGCAGCAATAACCACCATCCACCCGACGCCTAAACCAATCTTTAATCCCGTAAAAATTTGAGGCATTGACGCCGGTAAAATTATATCCGTTATAATTTCCTTTTTAGTTGCCCCCAAACTATAAGCCGCTCTCTTATAAGTTTCTTCTACGGAAGATACCCCCAAATAAGTATTAGAAAATATCGGGAAAAATGCACCCAAGAAAACTAAAAAATAAGCAGGGTTATTGCCGATGCCGAACCATAAAATCGCCAGAGGAATCCAAGCAATTGGCGGAATGGGTCTTAATAACTCCAAGATTGGAGAAATTAATCTTGAAACCCACTTA
>PCTS01000008.1:0-1691 GCA_002771565.1 Candidatus Campbellbacteria bacterium CG22_combo_CG10-13_8_21_14_all_43_18 | reverse complement strand
TTAAAAATCCAAATAACACTCGCTGAATACTGGCTATCGCGTCATTAAATAAACCATTCTTTAATGAAGTAATAAAAGTTTTACCAACGATTATTGGGTCAGGGAGAAGCTGGGCGTTATGAAATATTTTTGAAATAACCCACCAAACAATAATAAATAAAAATATAGGGATTATAAAATATAAAAACTGCCGAATTATTTTACCCATATAAATTACTTTGTATTGATTTGGTCTAAATCAAAATTTAGTTTATCGTTGCGTATTTCCCCAAGTATTTTTTGATTAATACGACTTCTAATATCATAGGTTTGTTTTAACAACCCATTATTTACTGCTTCGTTCATTAAATCTTCTAAACGAGTAATCTGTTCTTCGTTAAGAAAAATACTAATTTCCTTAATGTCGTCCGCTTTTAGGTTTTTTTCTAAAGACACGCTTTTGTCAATTACGGATTGGGGGTAGGAAAATTTTGATTCCTCGACGAACCAACCATCAGCTTTTCCTTGATTTTTTGCGTAATAAAAATAACTTTCGATGAACGACTCCAAGAATTTTTTAGCGGCGACCGGGTTTTGCGCAATAAAATCATTGGACATAACTATCGCCCCGACAGGATTGAATAATTTTAATATCCTTACTTTACCATTTTCTTCAAAAGCCGCCATTGCTGGATCCCATGTCGCAAATGCATCCACGCTTTCCCAAGTTTTTGGTGATCCTTTTTGGAGAATATTTATTTGTTCTGTAATATCAAGGTTTTTAATGTTAAAATCTTTTAAATCTAATTCATTCTCTTTAATAAAACTTAGAGCATGAACATGAGGAGATGAGCCAAACGGAATAGAGAGCGTCTTGCCTTTTAGGTCTGAAATTGATTTTATTGGAGACTCCAAAGGAACAATAATGCCATTCCTAAAGTCCGATAGACGCGCGACAATACTAAATTTTTCGCTTTTTGACAAAAGATTAATTGCTGGAAAATCAGCGACAAAAAGAACATCAACTTCTCCAGCCAAGGCCGCTTCGTTAAGAGGGCCACCATAATTAAACCCCTTGAAATCTCCGGATAACCCATTCTTTTCTAAAATGTCAGTGTGCTTCAAAATTTGAGCTAATTGTGCTTGAGGTATCCAAGCTGTTTGATAGCCAATTCTTATCGGAACAGTAGTGGTATTTTCTGGTTTGTTATTCTGAAAAAAGAAAACAACTGCCGACACTATTATGACCGCGATAATTACTAAAATGATTTTTGTGTTTTTCATAGTGTTAATTAAAATTAAAAATTATTTTATTAAGTCGCCAATTTCGACTCCAAGAGCATTGGCGATTTTTTTAATTGTTTCGACTGTTGGGTTGGGATTTTCTCCCGACTCAATTTTAACAATTGTATTATAAGCCACATCAGCTAACCGAGCTAACTTGTCCTGTGAAAGCTTGGTTTTCTTTCGTGCCTGTCTTACTTTTTGTCCTATTGATTTAGATTCCATAGACATTTGACTAATAATTTAGTAGTATTAAAATAGGTAATATAGACGAATTGAAATATATCATTCCACTACAATAATGATACTAAATAAATTAACTATTGTAAATAAGGAGGGCTCCTCAATCTTTTCCGCACTGGGAGGGTGGGGCAAGGAAAAGAAAGAAAAGTCCGCCGAAAAAATCGCCGTCGGAAGCGAGGGCGAGG
>PCTS01000018.1 GCA_002771565.1 Candidatus Campbellbacteria bacterium CG22_combo_CG10-13_8_21_14_all_43_18 | reverse complement strand
CGCCGTCGTTTTGAGTGAGTCAAAACCCGTCATAGAAAAAATAGGGGGCTTGCTTCTTCAGAAGAAGCTTGCTGTGGAGAAACAGATTGAGGAAGACAGAGCCAAAAAGGCGGAGCCCAATCTGGCCGCGGCCGGGGCCAGCGGCTTTTATGAAAAAATCAGGGAGAAATTGCCTCCGGTCTTCAGGATTTTATACGGCTGGCTTTTAAGGTTTTTGGTTTTGCTGTTTAAGGTTTGGTGGATTCCGTTCATTATCTTCCTTTTGGTTGTCTTCAAAATTTTTTGGGGGTTCTGGAGAAGATACAGAAGGTAATTTGAAAGCGCAGAATTTGTTTTTGCGGCAAATATGAAAAAACATTCAAAAGTAGGGAACAGGAAAGGGAAGCCGGCATACAGAACGCCTTCGGTTTTTATTTATAAAAAAAGCCTGAAAAACAGCCTTTCAAGATTGAAAAATAAATATAATAAATATTAAGACAAGTCTTTCTTGCTGTGGTATATTTTTGAATGTCGCGTCATTTCCCGTTTGATTTTGGTGGGGAAAGACAAGGTGTCGCATGACAGGGCGCGTTCGACTTTGATGTGTTTTTATCGGGGCGTAGCATAATGGTAGTGTGCTTGATTTGGGATCAAGTGGCCCGGGTTCGATTCCCGGCGCCCCGAACGAAGTGAAGGATGGCGGGAAGAGAACGGGAGGGGTCGGAGAACAGGAGTTCCCCGTGTCGGAGGATATTCGGAACCGAGGGTTCCGAAAGAGTTCCGCCTTTAGCGGGACGAGCGAGATGGCGTAGCGTCTCCGCATCCCGACCATTCAAGAAAGCCAAGTTCAAGGCACCTGGTAAAAAACTTAAAAGACCAATTTTTTGAAATGTGTTGATATACGCAAAAAATTTATTTATTCTCCGGAATATTTTTACTACAGTTAACTGTAGTAAAAAACCTCACTCATTATCCGGAATTAGCTTCTGCATGGTGCTGAGAACGAAAAAAAGTGGAGAGCAGGACAGACCCCGTCGCCGCGCGGAGCGCGGCGACGGGGTTTTCTTTTTCGGACCCTGATTTCATGTTATATTTTTTTCTGCTATGGGCTATAGCATAATGGCAGTATGCGCCATTCGGGGTTAAATTCAGTGTCGGGGTGTAGCATAGTGGCAGTGTGCGCGATTCGGGTTCGCGTGGCCGGAGTTCGATTCTCCGCACCCCGACACTGAATTTAATCAAAGACATGGGTCTGTCTCCGCGGTATTTTCATAAGAAAATCGGATGGCCCCGGTTCTCTTGGCGCGCCAATATTTATTAGTGTGCGGGCAAAATTCTCGGTGGCCTGGCCAAGTTAAACATTTTGAAAATCAAAGCGGGATTAGTTTAGTGGCAGAATAGTTGCTTCCCAAGCAACAGACACGGATTCGATTTCCGTATCCCGCACCACTTCGCTCGGCTTCACTGCCTTTCACGGGGCTTTGTGGTGCGATAAGAACTCCGATAACCACTCCGACAATCAAATAAGCAAAAATATTTTTGTTTGCTTCTTTCATTTCCTTCATTATATCCGGAACTTGTTTCTCGGCGATTACGGCTGGTGTATAAAAATCAAACCCCCAAACTTAGATGTTGGATGTCTAAGTTTGGGGGTTGGTAAAAATATGATTATTGGCTTAAAGCTTCTTCAAGCAAAAAAGAAAGCCCCGGAGAAAAAAGTTCGTTGAACTGCCGGGCTTTCTCTTCCAAATGTCCGAACAAATAGCCGTTCAAATCGGCTCCCGTTTCTTTTTCAAGACTCTTGTTGATATGAGAAAGAGTGATAGCTCGCAAGTCTCTGCTCTCCGTTTCTTTGGCTTCGGAGGCCGTAACGACGATCCCCGACAATCTTCCGCCGAGACTGACCACACTTCCGCCGGAGGAACCCTTTTGGGCGGCAATATTTCCGCCGACCGAAAAAAGATCCAAAGTATTTTCCTTGAAAGTAAAGACATTCATCACTTGCGCGACGGTTGAGACGGCATAAAGTTCCTTGACTATCGTCTGGCCTCCTAAAAAACCCGCCGGATAACCGGCCACGATAAGACTTTCTCCAACTTCCGGTTTGTTATCCCTTATATCGGGAGAGACATAAGAAAACGAAGCGGGCAGGGGAGTCTTGGCTTGCGCCCCTTCTTTTATTAAGAGGAGGGCAAAATCATTTTCCCCCGTTCCTTTCGGATTTGACTCCGCGATTTTTTGGTAATTTTCTCCGACCCATGCGGGTGAGATATAAAGAAGTTCCGCTTTGTAAGCATTTCGAGCGGGGCTTCCCGTTCTGATGTTGCAGTCCAGGAAATCTTCGGCGATGTAATCTTTCAGCAGGTAATATTGAGCAATATGAGCGTTCGTTAAAATGACTCCGCGCGGGTCAATAATCGTGCCGCTGCCGGTAATGGGTTGGAGAATTCCGCTCTGTCTGGTGGTGCAGATGATATTGACCAGAGCGTCTCTGGCCAAAGTGTTAACCTTCGCCACGCTGAAAACTTCTTCTTTTGCTATCGGAGGGATTGTAATAATAAGGTCTATAAATTCGGGCTTCAAATCCACAGGAATTATTTCAGCGGAGGAATTTTGACCCGGGGCCGTTTCCGTCAAAACCTCCGCCGGAGAAATCCTTTCTTCAGCGGGAAAATTATTTTTTTCCGCGGTGATTTGTTTCTCTGTTTCGGGCGCTTTCGTCGCTCTCTCGTCTTTTTTCTCCTCTTCCGCCCGCCTTTCTTGAAGCGCCCCTTCCCGCTCGGGAATTTCAGGCGGGATTGTTTTTTCCGGTGAGAAGTTTATAAATGTCGCGAACAGAGATATTATCCCGACAAAGACGGCAACAACACCTCTCAAAATTTCTGTCATTTTTTCATTTTATCACGAGGCGCCATTCTTCGGTACTCCAAGAATTTCCCCCCCGACTTCTCCTATTGACCGCTTTCTTTTTTTGAATATAATAATCACTCTGAATTTGGGAAACCAAATTTTTATTAGCAAGCTCTCTGGCTTTGAGCCAGATAACTTTAGAAATATGGACGAAGAAAAAAAAGTTTGCGAGCACTGCGGCGATGACTCCGGGTCATGCGGCTGTGGAAGCTCGCACGATCATGACCATGATCACGACCATGACCATGATGATCATGATGACAAAGTGGAAGAACCCGAGGACGACGACACGGAAGATGACGACATGTAGTTGCCTCTAACAAAACCCGCCCCGCGGCATACTGTCGCGGGGCGGGTTTTGTCGTCCGCGGACTTTTCTGTTAGTATTTTTTTGTTTGCTCAAGCTTAATCTGTTTGTCGGTAGAGAAGCGAATGAGCGACAGACAAACCGGAAGAAGAAAAGAGAGAACCAAAAACCCGGGCGGGTATAGTTTAGTGGCAGAATGATTGCCTTCCAAGCAATAGACGGGAGTTCGATTCTCCCTACCCGCACAGAATTTTAGTTTGAGGAGGGTGAAAGCAGCGATTAAACCATTTCTAAATTAGCATTTTTACGGGTTCTAACATGGCATTTAATTTGAGATATAGAAAAACCGTTGGGATTCCCAACGATTAGATGCCTAATCTATCTGGTATCTTTTCAAATGAACCGGCTTTCCTTCGGTATATGCTTTATCTGCCGTATCTTGTACGCCTTCGCTGTTATTGATCTGAAAAGCCGCAAGTTCGTCAGCAATCTCCATTACTTTTGAATTTCTTTCAAAATAAGTGGCTTTATCAACAACGGTGTTTTCCTTATCCTCAATCAGAACTTCAGGGTTTGTTTCTTTTAGTTTCGTAAGTAGAGCGATCAATTCTTCAGCTTGATCGTGTGTAATTACACCCTCATCGGCTCGTTTCCGGTAATGCGCGGCGTAACGTTCTAATGTTACCGGTAAGAATACTTTTATTTGTTTTGCTGTCGGATCAACTTTTAATGCCTCATCTGTGGCAAAAGAATCAACATTCAATGCGCCACCAGTGACGATACCATCTCCACGAGAAATAATATCTCGTACTGTTTGACGAACATCATTTTCAACTTCTTTGCTGGTCTTGCGCCAGCTTCCGCTTATTGCTATCCATTTCATATTTTTCTCCTTCTTTCTCCTGTTTAGACATCGTAGTGTCTCTTATCTGAAATGTCAAAGGCCGAAATGTCAAAGGCCGAGCCTTTGACATGTCAGGCCGAGAAATGTCAAAGGCTCGGCCTTTGACATTAAGACCTTATTCCAAAAATAGAGACATTCCTAGAAGAAGAACTAAAATTAAAACTCCACCCGCAGAAAGTCTTTATCAAAACCCTCTCATCCGGCGTGGATTTTCTAGGCTGGGCGCATTTCCCACACCATACATCATAGAATTCTCCGAACCACAATAAAGAGAAGAATAATGACGAATTTTGAGAATGAGAATGAGGCTACAAAACAATCTTATTTGGGACTGCTGAAACATGGAGATGCGTATAAACTTTCTCTAAAGCTAAGGAATTTAATATAATTAACTGATGCCAAAACTATCTTATGAAAAAAGACAAGGTCTCCGGACATGGGTTGAAATTAATGCCAAAGTGGCCGAGAAAAATTTTCAAACCCTTAAAAAACTACTTTCTCCTAAAACAAAATTCGCCGCCGTTACAAAATCAAATGCTTATGGCCATGACCTGGTGGAGTATTCCAGATTGATGGAGAAATTTGGCGCGGATCTGATTTGCGTGGATTCCATTATGGAGGCTAAAGCCTTGAGAGAGGCGGGGATTAAGAAACCAATTTTAGTTCTTGGGTATACTTTGCCGGAGAATTTTAAGATGGTTGAATCACTGAATATGGCCATAACAATTTCTTCGCTTGAAAATCTGAAAAAAGTTGTTAAATCTGCAAAAACAACCCACTTGGGAGTTCAACTCCCAAGTGGGTTGAAGATACATCTTAAATTTGATACGGGCATGTCTCGCCAGGGCTTTTTGAAAGAAGATTTGGAAAAGATTTTTAAGATGATTGAAGGCAGACCCATTGTCATAGAAGGGATATATACTCATTTCGCCAAGGCTAAAGTTCCCAATGAAAAAGGAGAGACATCTAGACAGAAAGAAGAATTTGAAGGAATAATCTCTGCTTTTAGAAAAAAAGGGTATAAACCGATGGCTCACGCCGGAGCGACATCGGGAGGCATTGTTTATCACGATGCCCACTTTGATATGGTGCGTTTTGGTATTGGTATCTATGGCTTGTGGCCGGAGAAAGCCGTCAAGGAAATGTTTGAAAAAGAATTCAGACTGGAGCCGGTTTTAAGTTGGAAGAGTGTCGTGAGCGAAGTGAAGAAATTGCCAAAGGGCAGGGGTGTGGGCTACGACCTAACTTATACCTTAAAGAGAAAGAGTAAAACAGCCGTCGTGCCGATAGGCTATTGGCACGGCTATTTGAGAGCTTTGTCCAACAAGTCGTCTGTTTTGATAAGAGGGCAGCGGGCCAAACTTCTAGGGCGGGTCTCTATGGGCATGATTGTGGTTGATGTTACGGACATTAAGGGAGTTAAGCCCGGAAATGAAGTTGTTTTGATCGGGAGACAGGGCAGAGAGGAAGTAAGCGCGGACGAACTAGCCGAATTGGCCGATACTATAAATTATGAAATAGTAACAAGGATAAATCCCTTGAGTCGGAGATTTTATCTAAAATAAAGGCAAGAGCCGTTTTAATGTCCTTAAGGACATTAAAACGGCTCTTCATAAAATTAAAATTTATAGAATTATCAAAATGGTTTATGAAAATCACGCTTCAGAAAACCAAAAAGAGGCGCAGAGCGCCTCTTTTTGGTTTTGTTCTCTCGAGAGAATAAAATTACATTCCTCCCCTGACGGCCTCCTTCAGAGCTTTGGCCGCTCGAAACTTGGGAACCCTCATTGCCGGAACCTGGATAGGCTCGCCCGTTCGGGGATTCCTTGCTTGTCTGGCCGCTCTCATTTTTGTTGAAAAAATTCCCAGACTCGCAATTGAAACTTCATCCCCCCTTTTAAGAGTATCGATGATTGAATCTACCAGAGTGTCGACGGCTTTTTCAGCGTCAACTTTAGTTCCGCCAAGAGTTTGGTGGACCTTATCTACCAAACTTGATTTGTTCATTTTATTTTAGGCTTGTCTTAGTAAAATCGACCAATCTTCGCTTTTAAGACTCTAACGGCATTATAATATTTACCGAAAGACCACGCAATAGAGCCGTATAATTAGTGTGAAAAACTCAAGTAGCCGAAAATCGGCTCTACAGAGCCGACTTTCGGCTGTAAAACTCCTATCTTTTCTTTTTCTGAAATCTCCCCGCCTCAATCTTTGGCATTTCGGACTCCGTTCTTTTCTCTCAATCCATCGCGCGGAATGCGGCAAGCTAAGGTCCTGCTACCGCGCGTACTCGGTAATTCTGTTCTCTCTGATAACTACAACTTTGATTTCTCCCGGATATTTCAAGTCTTGTTCTATTTTTTTGGCAATTTCTCTGGCAATTTTTCGGGCCTCCATATCCCCGACTTCTTCCGGCGAAACAAAAACTCTTATCTCCCGTCCGGCTTGGATGGCATAGGCTTTTGTAACGCCTTTTACTCCCGTGGCGATTTTTTCCAGGTCAGAAAGCCTCTTCAGATAATTTTCAACAGTGTCTCTTCTGGCTCCGGGGCGGGAACCGGAGATGGCGTCCGCCACCTGGACAATGATGGACTCAAGAGTTTCGTACGGATACTCTTCGTGGTGCGCCTGCATGGCCTTGACGATTTTTTCATCGGCTCCGAATTTCTGCAGAATTCTTCTGCCTATCTCGACATGAGTTCCTTGAATCTCATGATCAACCGCCTTGCCGATATCATGGACCAAAGCGCCGGCTTTGGCGACCTGGATGTCGGCTCCCAGTTCCTCGGCCAGCATTCCGGCGATGTGGGACATTTCAACGGAGTGCTGAAGAACATTTTGTCCGTAACTTGTTCTAAAATACAATCTTCCCAAAATTGAAATTATCCTCGAGTCCAGATTATAAATACCAACCTCGTGCACGGCCGCTTCCCCTTTTTCTTTGATAATTTTGTTAATTTCCAGGCGCGCTTTTTCGACAACTTCCTCAATTCTGGCCGGTTGAATTCTTCCGTCCAGAACCAGATTCTCCAAAGCCAATCGAGCTACCTGGCGTCTGACCGGGTCAAAAGAAGAAAGAATGATTGAGCCGGGGGTGTCGTCAACAATAACCTCCACTCCCGTGGCCTTTTCAAAAGCCTTGATATTTCTGCCCTCTTTGCCGATAATTTTTCCCTTGATGTCGTCGTTTGGAATGGAAACCGTTGAGGACATAATGTCCGAGGCTACGGAGTTTCCGTATCGGTGAATGACGGAAGAAAGAATGTCTTTGGCCTTCTTCTCAATTTTTTCCTGGCCGACCGTCTCAAGCTTTCTTATTCTGATAGCCAGGTCTTCCTCGTTTTCTTTTTCCAAAAGCGCCAAAAGCTCTTTTTTTGCCTCGGCCTCGCTTAAGCCCGAAACTTTCTTCAGCTCTTCCAGCGCTTCTTTTCGTATTTTTTCGTTTTTCTCCCTGATTTTCTCCGCTTCGCCCCCTTTTTTTTCAATCTTGGCTTCTTCTTCTTTCAGTTCGCCTTCTTTTTTGTCCAGAGTTTCTTCTTTTTTGAAAAGTCTTTCTTCCGTTTTTTTCAGTTTCTCTTCAACTTCTCTGGTTTCTTTTTTAGCTTCCCTTTTTTTGTTTTCGGCCTCCTCTTCGGCTTTCTTTAGAATTTTTTTGGCTTCCTCCTCAGCCTCCAGTCTCATTTCTTTAATCTCAAGCTCCATAGAACCCCTTTGGCCAAGGGAAATAATCCACCTCAGGAAATACCCAAAGGCAATACCGACAAGCGCCGCCAATCCCGCCAGGAGGATAACTAGTTTTAATGACATAATTTTTTATCCGCTGAGGGCGGAGCGCTACTTAATGGCGCCGCAAAGCCGGAGAGCAAAGCATGGAAAACTCTTTTCAAAAGTTCCCGATTTTTCCCTATTTTTTTTGAAGAAAGAATTTGAGTGCATTTTTCCGGTTCCGGCGGCTAACCCGCCCATCATTTGATTATTTGCTCTCTCCGTCGCCAGCATTAATCTCTTAATGAAATCAATATAACTTTTTTGCCGGACGGTGTAAAGAAAAAACGATTTTATGGCGTATTTAGAGGCTAAATTTTGTTTTAGGCACGGACATATGGCGGTTTAATTAATTGATAATCTTCTAAAAATTCGTTCGGTGTTTTTCCGTTTAAACCGCAATGTTCTAG
>PCTS01000045.1 GCA_002771565.1 Candidatus Campbellbacteria bacterium CG22_combo_CG10-13_8_21_14_all_43_18 | reverse complement strand
GGCGACTTTTCGTTGCGGCTTTTTCCTTAAGCGACGCAATAAGTTATTGAGGTTAAACCTCAATATTGAGGTTTAACCTCAATTTTTCTAACCTCAATTTTTCTACTTTTTTCTGTTGGAATAAACTGGGTATGTCAAAAAAATGATATTCCAGTATAATGTAAGAAGTCTTATTAATAATTTCAAGAAAAAACATGCAAGAATTAAAAGGTCTTTGTATGAAGTGTCGGGAAATAAAAGATGGCAAAAGCAAGCCAACAATGCAGACAATGAAGGATCTCAAAGTTGAAGAGAAAAATAACCGATATTTCGCCAAGGGCCAATGCGCCAAATGCGGAGGCAATATGTTCAAGTTTCTTTCAAAAGACGACGCCGCAAAATTAAAATCTTAAGATTTTAATTTTATTGTCGGAAGAATAATTCGTCCGGCCCGCAAAGCCGAGCCAGCAAAAAACGAGCAAAAAACCGCTCGTTTTTTGCGGAATCGGCTCGTCGTTGGCTCCAGAGCGCAAAATTCATCAAAAATAATTTTATAGTATAATGCTCGGGCAAAGGTTTCTTCAAGATACCCGAAAAAAGAAGACATGAGAACCAAAATAATTTCAATTTTAATAATCATTCCGGCCCTGGCTCTTTTTTGGCTGTTTTTTTTGAAAGACGATTCTTTGGAAAAAATTCCCGCTTCCTCTGTTGGTGAAGAACCTCGAAAAATTTCAGAAGATTCAACGGAATCAGTTATCAATCGTCTCTCCGAGATTGGCGAGACTCTGGACAAAGAAAGCGTCCGGCAAAATATTGTCGGTCTCTGGCAAAGCTTGGATAATTCCGGCTACAGCGTGGAGTTTACTGCAGGCGGCAAAATGACAGAACGGCTTGACAAGAGCGTTGTTTCCGGAGACTGGAATCTGGTTTCGTACGAAGAAGGACCGAATGCCATTGTTGGGGGAATCTCCTTCAGCCAAGAGGGAGTTTTTCTGGAGCAGTCTTTGGAAGAGGGAAAAGCCCGTTTCTACTACAAAGTCGTTCAGGTTGACAAAGACCGTTTGGTTACCATTTATCTTCACCAAGCCGGCATTCTGGGTTTTGACAGAATTCGTTAAATTCTCCGTCGCTCTTGTCTTGCTCCCGCCTTATCTTAAAGACGAAATGAAAAAACTCTTTATATTTTTAGCGCTTTTGTCTGTCTTTTTATTTTTTTTCGGCAGTCAAAAACAAGACGAGCCGAAAATTTTCGTTACGGATTTTATTTCCTGCCTTGAAGCCGGCAATCCGATTATGGAAAGTTATCCGCGCCAATGCCGGGCGGACGGAGAAACCTTCATTGAAAATATCGGAAATGAATTGGAGAAAATTAACTTAGTCAGACTTTCAAACCCTCGGCCAACCCAGAAAGTTTCAAGCCCTCTTTTCATCAAGGGCGAGGCCAGAGGCCGGTGGTATTTTGAAGCGACTTTCCCCGTTGTCCTGACAAACTGGGACGGGCTTATTATCGCCAAAGGCTTCGCTACGGCTGAAGACGAATGGATGACGGAAAACTTCGTACCTTTTATTGCGACTCTTGAATTTAAGAAACCCGATTACAAAGAAAACGGCTATCTTATTCTGCAGAAAAATAATCCCTCCGGCCTGCCGGAATTTGACGAGGCTTTGGAGATTCCTCTCCTTTTTGAATAATTTTTTTTCCGGATGTTTTGGGGTCCTTAAAAGGCTGAATTTTTTCAGTTTTTTATTGTTTTATCAACCGATTTTCGGTCCTTTGGAAAATTTCATTAGCCACTTTATTTATCTTGGCTTGCTTTTTTTGATTGTCGGATAAGAGTAAAAGTTCTATAATCTAAATCAGAAGCCCAGAAGCCTTTTTCTTTCTCGGGCCCCCTTGTTTAAATAATTTTTTTTGAGGTATAATTTAAGAAGATTTTAAAAAACTAATTTATAAAAATATGGACGACAACAAAACACTCTTAAACGCTGATGGGACAACAAACGACAGGGAAGCCGCCGACAAAAAAAACAGCGAAATCTCGGGCGAGTTTATTGCTCCAAAAGAAGGGTCTGACGAAGCGGTTCCGCAAGAAAGAAAAGGAAGGGGAGCTTTGGCCGGACCTTTGGCTGTTCTGCTTTTGTTTGCGGCCTTCATTGTTTTTAATGATGGTGGAGTTCAGGAGGTTACTCTCAATAATACCGGCGGGAATGATTCCGCTTCGGAAAGTTTTTCTGAAGATGCCGCCGCTTTGTTTGCCGTGTCAAATGAGACAATCGGAGATTTTTTGGTTGATAAAGACGGCATGACTCTTTATGAGAGAGAAGCCGAGTGTTCCGGGGACTGCCTCGACAATTGGCCACCGTATCTCTACGATGGAGAACCCGTTTTAGGCGAGCTTGGCTTGGTTTCGAGGAAAGATTCCGGAGAGCTTCAGTACACTTATAACGATGCTCCGCTTTACTACTTTGTCGGAGATACCGCCCCGGGCGACTTCAATGGTCACGGCCAAAACGGATGGTCTATTGTTCGACCGAATTAGAAAATTATTAAGATATTAATTTAAAAAAAGAAAATATGTCATTAAATAAAAACGAAAAAATTGGCGTTTTTTTAGCTGTCATTTTGGCTTTGCTTTTCTTCCTTTTTACCGGCAATTTTTTTGACGGTAACAGTTCCGACATTTCTTCAAATACCCCTCCGGAGCAAGGCTCCGACCAAAACCCCGCCGCTCTCTCCGAACTCATTACGGAAGATGTCATCTTGGGCGACGGAGCGGAGGCGGTCCCGGGTTCTTTGGTTACGGTTCACTACAATGGCTTTTTGACCGACGGGACAAAGTTTGACAGCTCTGTTGACAGAGGAGAACCTTTCCAATTTCTCCTCGGCTCGGGCCAGGTCATAAAAGGCTGGGACCAGGGTGTTTCGGGAATGAAAATTGGGGGCGTCAGAAGACTTTCTATTCCTCCGAATCTCGGCTATGGCTCCAAGCAGGCCGGCCAAATTCCTCCCGGCTCAACTCTGCTTTTTGAAATAGAGCTTTTGGAAGTCCAAAATCAGGAACAGCCGTAAGAAACAAAGTTCTCCTTCCGGCGGGGTTTTAACTCGCTTTTGTTTCGGTAAAATAATATGTACCATAATATATACTATAATATATATTATAGTATATATTATCGCTTGCGCTCCCTTCATCTTTTTCTGCGGGAAGAGCCGGTTTTTCAACCATAACCCGAAAAGAAACAAATCACATAATGAATCGCGCCGCTTGAATTTTCTCCGGAGCGATTCATTCAAAACGATTATTCTTGTTTGGGAAATTGTTTTGATATATTATCTGGCCCATGGCAAAATGCGGAGCCGGCTCAAATTCAAACTAACCGCGAGAAAAATATTAAACGAGATTAACTTAAGGCCTCCGTCATTAGGGCTTGTCTTCTTTGGAGGGAGAAAATGAAACAGCTCTGAATGAAAATTTGGCCGGGAAAAACCCCGCCTCGCGGCGGAAAACCGATTAAATGAACAAATTTAAAATAAAAAGCAAATTTAAGCCGGCCGGCCACCAGGGGCAAGCCATAAAAAAACTGGTTCTCGGCCTAAGAAAAGGCCAAAAACACCAGACCCTTTTGGGAGTCACGGGTTCCGGCAAGACTTTTACCGCGGCCAATATCATTCAGGAAATTCAGAAACCTGTTTTGGTTATAGCGCACAACAAAACTTTAGCCGCTCAACTTGCCCAAGAATATCGGGAGTTTTTTCCGGAAAACGCGGTTCATTATTTTGTTTCTTACTATGATTATTATCAACCGGAAGCCTATGTCTCGGCCACCGATACATATATTGAAAAAGAAGCTCAAATAAACAAGGAAATTGAGCGCTTGAGGCACGCTTCCACTCAATCTCTTTTGACAAGAAGGGACGTCATCATCGTCGCCTCCGTCTCCTGCATTTACGGCTTGGGTTCCCCGGAAGAGTATGAAAAAGTCAACCTTCGTCTTTCTAAAAACGATAAAATAAACAGAAGAGAGTTATTGAAAAAACTCATTGAAATTCATTTTGAAAGAACAAACGCGGACCTGGAACCGGGGAAAGTTAGAGCTGTCGGAAGCGCGGTTGAAATAATGCCAGCGGAAGAGAAAGTCATTTTTAGAATCAATTTTGACGGCGAAAAAATTGAAAATATCATAAAAATCAACGCTATCACCAGAGAAATCATAAATGAAGAAAAAAGCGTTTTTATTTTTCCGGCCAAGCATTTTATCACTCCGTTTGAACAAAGAAAAAAAGCCATCCGCTCCATCAAACTTGAACTTGAGGAGAGACTGAAGGCCTTGGAAGAAGAAGGTAAGATTTTGGAATACCAGCGGCTCAAAAGAAGAACCAACTATGACTTGGCCTTGATTAAAGAGGTTGGATACTGTAACGGTATTGAAAATTACTCAAGACATTTCTCCGGAAAACTTGCGGGCCAGCCGCCGGACACGCTTCTCTCCTATTTCCCCTCTTCCCGCCCGCGCTCCGGCGAAGCTAGCCCCGATTTTCTGACCATTATTGACGAATCGCATGTTACCGTTCCCCAAATCGGCGGAATGTATCAGGGGGACGCCTCCAGAAAAAGAAATCTTGTTGAATTCGGTTTCAGATTGCCAAGCGCCCTGGACAACCGGCCCCTTAAATTTTCCGAATTTGAAGAAAAAGTCGGCCAAGTCGTTTACACTTCGGCCACCCCGGGGAGTTACGAATTGGAAAGAAGCGGAAAACCCGTAGAACAAATTATCAGACCGACCGGTTTGATTGATCCGATTGTTGTCGTCAAGCCGGCGACATCCGGCCGGATGTCTCGGGGGCAAGTCGGGGATTTTATTAAAGAAGCCGCCAAAGCCATAAAAAAAGGAGGCAGGGTTATCGCCACCACTTTGACCAAAAAAATGGCGGAAGATTTAAGCGAGTTTTTGGAGGAAAGAAAAATCAAAGCCAAGTATTTGCATAGTGAGATAAAAACCATTGAGAGAATTGAAATTTTAACCGATTTCAGAAAAGGAAAATTTGATATTTTAGTCGGAGTGAATCTTTTACGCGAAGGGCTTGATTTGCCCGAAGTTTCTCTGATCGGCATTCTGGACGCGGATAAGGAAGGATTTTTGCGTTCGGAGACTTCTTTGATTCAGACCATCGGCCGCGCGGCCAGGAATGTGGACGGCCGGGTTATTTTATATGCCGACAATATCACCGGCTCAATGAAAAAAGCTTTGAGCGAAACAAAAAGAAGAAGAGAGCTTCAGCTTGAATACAACAAAAAACACAACATCACTCCCAAAACCATTGAAAAAGAAATTAGAGACATTAGAGACCAGCTGGAAACGGATCATAGCAAAGCGGTGGATACTCTTTTGAAAATTGACTCCCTATTACTGGAAAAAAATCCAAAGAAACTGATCAAACAAAAGGAAAAACAGATGAATGCCGCGGCCAAGGTTCTTGACTTTGAAACGGCGGCTATTTTGCGTGATGAAATTAAGGAATTACAAAGACTTTCCCGAAAAAATAATTAACCGACGGAATTTTAATTACTGTCAAATCAAAAAGGCAAGAAGAATATTTCCGGCTATTTCACGCAACTTGTTTTTATGCTAATATCGCGGAGCGTGGCAACCCTTAGTCTTGGACTCGGGGCTGTGTGTCGTTTTGTCGAGAAGGCACAAGCCTTTTCCAATTTTGAAGCAAGTTTCAAAACCAGAATCAACCGATAAAGGAACAGCATTAAAGAAAAAAATGTCAAAAGAAAAACTGGAAAAAGGGAATAAAATCGTGGTTAGGGGGGCAAAGACCCACAACCTCAAAAATATCACCGTGGAGATGCCAAGAAACAAGATGATCGTCTTTACGGGACTTTCCGGCTCCGGCAAGAGTTCCCTGGCTTTTGACACCATCTTTGCCGAGGGCCAGAGGAGGTATGTGGAATCACTTTCCTCATATGCCAGACAATTTTTGCAGAAACTTCAGAAACCGGATGTTGAAGAAATAGAAGGCCTTTCTCCGGCTATTTCCATTGACCAGAAGTCGCGCTCAAACAATCCGCGTTCCACCGTGGCCACCATCACGGAGATCTATGACTATCTTCGTATTCTTTACGCCCGAATCGGCCGGCCCCATTGTCTGATTTGCGGCAAAGAAATCAAAAGGCTTTCCAAGGACGAAATCAACAACCTTATTTTGAAAAAAGTCAGGACTTTTGACGATTCAAAAATTTTCGAAGTGGCCGTTTACGCCCCCGTCGTTCGTGGCAGAAAAGGGGAATATTATCAACTGCTTTATGATTATCTGAATAAAGGCTATTCGACCGCCCGCATTGACGGTAAAGAAACTCGTCTGCGCGACAGGATAGAGCTCTCCAAGAACAAAAAACATGAGATTGATATTTTAATTGACAAATTTACCTCGAAGGGTCTTCTTTCCAGTGAAAAAGATTCTTTGGAACGGTTGAACGACGCCGTCGAGCGTTCTCTGGATGAAGCCAATAACCTTGTTACCATTGTTTTTTCTTATGGGAAGCAAAAAAGTCTGGAGTTTATTATGTCCAGCGAATTTTCCTGTCCTCATGACGGCTATTCATTTCCGGAAATTGAACCAAGGTTTTTTTCCTTCAACTCTCCTTATGGAGCGTGCCAAACCTGCAACGGTCTCGGCACCAAGCATTTCTTCGGCACCGACAAATGCGAAGCTTGCGGCGGAGCGCGCTTGCGCAGTGAGGCCCTGAACATTTTTCTCGGTCAGAGCAAAATAAATATTACAAACTTTGTTTCTCTTTCAGTTGAAAAGGCTAAAAAAGTTTTGGATGTTTTGAAACTCTCAAAAAGAGAAGAAGAAATTTCCGGAGCGGTCATTAAAGAAATAAATTCCAGACTTCAATTTATGCTGAATGTGGGCATAGAGTACCTGACCCTTGACAGAAGAGCCAACACTCTCTCGGGCGGGGAAGCCCAGAGAATTCGTCTTGCCTCGCAACTTGGCTCCGGCCTGGTCGGGGCCCTTTATGTTTTGGACGAGCCGACTATCGGCCTTCACCAAAGGGACAATGACAAACTTATCAGAACTCTTCGGGATTTGCGGGACGCGGGGAATACCATTATTATCGTGGAGCATGACGAGAACACAATCTACGCTTCCGATTATATCGTTGACATCGGTCCGGGAGCGGGAATTCACGGTGGCCAGATTGTTGTTTCCGGTTGGCTGGAGGAACTTTTGACGACGGACAAAAATCCCTCAAAGTCTCTGACGCTTGACTATTTAAGAGGACAATGTGAAGTTCCGGTTCCATCTATTAGGAAGGAAAACAAAAAAGGAGAGATAAAGATTCGCGGGGCGAAAAAATTCAATATTAAAAATTTAAACGTTGACTTGCCGCTCGGACGACTGGTTACGATTACGGGCGTTTCGGGAAGCGGTAAATCCACTTTTCTTTATGAGATTCTTTATGAAAATCTTAAAGCCAGATTTGACAGAAGATATCGCTCAAACAAAATTTTCAATTGCGCCGAATTTAAGGGAAGTGAATATCTTTCACGCGCCATTTTGATTGACCAGTCTTCCATAGGTAGAACTCCGCGCTCTAATCCGGCTACCTACACGGGCGCCTGGAGTCATATTCGCGATCTTTTTTCCGCCACATCGGAAGCCAGAGCCAGAGGCTGGAAGGTCGGAAGATTTTCGTTCAATGTCAAAGGAGGACGATGCGAAGCCTGTCAAGGAAACGGGGAAATCGCAGTAGAGATGCATTTTTTGCCGACGGTTTATACGACCTGCGGCATCTGCAAAGGTAAAAGGTTTATGAAAGAAACTCTTGAAGTTAAATACAAACACAAAAATATCCACGACATTTTAAAAATGACAGTTGAAGAAGCCTTGGAATTTTTTGAGGATATTCCGGCCATTTATGACAGGCTCAAAACTTTGGACGATGTCGGGCTCGGTTATTTGGAACTTGGGCAGAGCTCAAAAACTCTTTCCGGAGGAGAAGCTCAAAGAGTAAAGATATCCAGCGAGCTTTATCGTCCTCATACCCATAAAACAATCTATCTTTTGGATGAGCCGACCGTGGGCCTTCATTATGAAGATGTCAGAAAACTCATTGAGATCCTGAAAAAATTGGTGAATAACGGCAACACGGTCGTCGTCATTGAGCACAATATGGATTTGATAAAATCTTCCGACTACGTCATTGATATCGGCCCTGACGGGGGAGACAATGGCGGCAGGATAGTGGCCAAGGGCACGCCGGAGGAAGTATCCGCCGCCGAAGGCTCATACACCGGCGAGTACTTGAAGAAAGTTTTGAAAAG
>PCTS01000022.1 GCA_002771565.1 Candidatus Campbellbacteria bacterium CG22_combo_CG10-13_8_21_14_all_43_18 | reverse complement strand
AGTTCTGTTTTGGTGCCCGGGGCGGGAGTCGAACCCGCATGCCTTTCGGCACTTGATTTTAAGTCAAGCGCGTATACCAATTCCGCCACCCGGACATAAAGACGCGAATAAGAATCGGTCATTCTCGTGGATATTTTTATTCTTCAACTTTGGCGGTTGAACCGCCAAAACTACAATCTACACCTTATTTGTCCTTCGATAAACTCAGGACTCAAAAATATCTCACACCCACGAGCTCCACTCGGCCGCGCCGCTCACAAGCTCGCGGGACTCACACGGCTTCGGTTCGATTCCCACCGCGCCTAATACTAATAAATCATACCTCATTCATACTTTGTATGAATCTTGTTGATTTATAGAGGCACGGATGGGAATCGAACCCACGAATGACGGTTTTGCAGACCGTTGCGTTACCACTTCGCCACCGTGCCAAACTAAAATAAGAATAAGGAATCGAGACCATGTAAGCAAGCCCCCATACCTATTCTTCCGTCGCTCTTGTTTTGCCGTTATTGAAACTACGCATTATCAAATGTTCCTAGAGATGCTAATTTACAAGGCGCGCATTGCGTCTGCTCGCAAAACTACGGAAGAATAGGTATGGGGGCAAGACCTAAAACTTTTCGGATATTTCCTCAATTCTTTGTCTGTATTTTTCTCCCATATCTATTTTGAAGTCAAAAAAAGGAACGGTTTTTAGTTTAATGCGGGACTTGAAAAATTCTCTGAAATCTCCTCTCTTTCTTTTTAGAAAATTCAGCGCCTCTGTCTCTTTTTCTTCCGGAAAGACCGTTACATAAACGGTTGAATTTTTCAAGTCTCTTCCGATATCCGCCCTAATAGCCGTAATCATTGATTCTCTTCCGGCTTTCTCTTTTAGATATTCTCCCGCCACTCTTTTGATGGAAGAAGACACTTTTTCCTGCCTTAGACTCATATTTTATTATCTACTTTTCCACAATCTTAACGCTCTCTATATTGTCTCTTTCCGCGATTTCCACCGCGGAGTTTATCTTGGCGCCGAACTGGCTGCCCTCGTTGATGCTTGGCGCCGGCATTTTACCGGACTGCAGTTCAACTATATTACCTATCCCTATCTCTTCTCCTCTTCGCCAGATTTTAACCTTGTCCCCCTTGCTGATTTTTCCTTCAAAGACCTCTCCGCCCAAAACTTGCTTGTCTTTAACCCTGCTGAAAATTTTCAAGACTCTGGCCTTACCGCCTATTTCCTCGGTTTTTATTTTGGGTTTTCTCTTTTTTACTTCTTCATCAAGCCACTCCGTTAGCTTATAGATAATATCAAAAATTTTTATTTCCACGCCAAGGCGAAGAGCCAGAGTTTTTACCCCTCTTTCTTCTTTGGTATTGAATCCCAAAACTATCGTGTTTTGGATGCTTCCGGCGGTCTTTATGTCATTTTCCGTAATATTTCCGGTTTTAGCTTTGATTATTCTGACAAAAACTTTTTCCACATCAATTTTTTGAACTTCTTCCGTTATGGCTTCAACGCTTCCTTTAGTATCGGCTTTTATGATGACGGGAATTATCTCATAGCCTTTGTCCGACAATTCCGCCAAGCTGATGTTGTCATCCGTCGTTTTTTCTTTTTTGGATGATTTATTTTCTTCCATTGCCGCCATTGCCTCTTTTTTATTTTTGTAAGTTTGAAAGGCTTTCCCCACTTCCGGCAATTTATTCCAACCGGTTATTTTGACCGGATCGGAGAAACGCGCTTCTTTAATGGGTTTTCCCAAAAAGTCTTCCATTATGCGGACCGGAGCAAAACTTGAACTTTGGACAACAAACATCCCCAGCTTCAAATATCCGTTTTTTATAACCAGAGAAGCCGAAACGCCTCTCTTAGAATCCATGTTTGCCTCAAGAATAAAACCTTCAGCCGGTTTTTTTTCATCGCCCTTGAGCTCTTCAAGCTCCGCCATCAGGATAATTGTTTCAAGCAACTCCTGCACTCCCTCACCCGTCTCGGCCGATATCGGCAAATAGGGGATGTCGCCGCCCAAGCCCTCAAGGTAAACTTCATTTTGCAGAAGAGAGTTTTTTGTGGCTTCCAGATTTGCTCCCGGCTTGTCAATTTTGTTGATAGCCACAATAAAAGGTATTTTACATTCCCTGACGGACTTCAGGGCCTCTAAGGTCTGCGCTTTTACTCCTTCCTCCGCTGAAACCATTAAAATCGCTATGTCGGCCATATTACAGCCCCTTGTTCTCATTTTTGAGAAAGCGGCGTGTCCCGGCGTGTCCAAAAATGTAATTTTTTTCTCTCTCCCGTCTTTAAGCTCTACCTTAGCCTGGTAAGCCGAGATATGCTGGGTGATGCCGCCGGCTTCTTTTGCGACCACATTGCTTTTTCTGACATAGTCCAAGAACCTAGACTTGCCATGGTCTATGTGTCCCATAACTACTATTACCGGAGCTCTTTCAATTTCTGACATATGTTAAATTATACTTAATTTAAGCCGTTTTTCAAGAGCCTAAACAGATGCCGGCCTCTTGAACCGCATGGCGGGTGTTTTCGGGCTATTGAACTATACTGTCCTTCGTTGTTGCCAAGGTCATGATACATTACGAAATAATAATTGACAAAATATAGATTTATGATAGAGTTTGCCGTTAGTTGCTCACCCCCCCAACCCTGACGCAAGGCCCTAGGGCTTTGCGGCAAGGAGGAATGATGCAGATATTCGGTTCAATGAAGGCGAGGGCCACGAGGCTCTTGAAGAGCCTCGTGGCCTACACCATCGTCGCAGTTTTGGCGGTGGTGGCCTGGATTCAGGTGGGGCCCTCGGCAAACGAAGCCGAGGTCGTTCTGGCCGGGAAAGGCCTGGTGTTCGGCACGTCTGGACATCCCGACGCCGGGCACTGTCTCGGCACCCCGATGCTTTCCACGGTCGGAGTCCTCGGGCTTCCGACCAGGGTCAGCGTGTTCGGGGAAGAGAATGGCATGTGGGTGCGATTCAGCACCACCTGCATGTCTTCTCTCGGCTGGCCGGTCCAGATTTATTGGTCCGGCCGAGCCAAGCCGCTCAAGGTTCTTGCTCTCGGGGGAGGAGGGGGAACCTCCCTCGAGAGCCAACTGGCATCCCGAGACTGATTCCGGGGCGCGAGAGGGGGAACTCCCCCCTCGCGCCCTTTATATTTTTACCAAAAATATTTTTACCAGAACCCCAATATGTTTGTGGGTTTCAAGGCGAGGGGAAAATTTTTTTTCCGGAACAAAGTCAAAACCGATTATTATAAAATATAAATATCTTTTATAATAAATCTCATGAAGACCGATAATTTCAAAGACGCAAAAAATATCAGTAATAAATCCAAGGCGCGAATTTATTTGGATTATGCCTCTTCCACGCCTCTTCACCCCGAAGTCAAAAAAGCCATGGAGCCGTTTTGGAGCGAAGACTTCGGCAATGCCGGCAGTCGTCACGAAGAAGGAATGAAAGCCGAGAAAAGCCTCAAAGAATTTCGGGGAAAAATTGCCGGAATTCTAAACGTTAAAAAAGAAGAAATAATTTTTACATCGGGAGGAACCGAATCAAACAGTCTGGCCATTATTGGTTTTCTGAATTATCTAGAGAAGAAAAAACGCTTGTCTGGAAAGCAGATTATTACAACCGAAATAGAACACCCTTCGGTTCTTGAAATTTTCAAAGAATACGAAAAGAAAGGCCTTGATGTTTCTTTTACCCCGATTTTTCCTTCCGGCTTCGTTGATTTGAAAAAATTATCGGAGCTTTCTTCCGATAAAACGATTCTTGTCTCAATCGCTTATGTCAACAGCGAGATAGGCGTTATTCAGCCGTTGAAGAAAATCAAAAATCTGCTTCTTAAAAAAAATACTGAAATAATTTTCCACACCGACGCCAGCCAAGCTCCGCTCTATCTTCAGACTAGGCCGGAGTCTTTGGGTGTTGATATGATGAGTCTGGACGGGCAAAAAATTTACGGCCCCAAAGGTATCGGTCTTTTGTACAAAAACAATAAAGTTAAGATTTCTCCGATTTTTCTCGGAGGCACGCAGGAAAAAGGCTTGCGTCCGGGGACGGAAAACGTTCCCCTCATAGCGGGCCTCTCCAAAGCTCTGGAGATTGCCGAGGAAGAAAGGCCGGAGGCCTCCGAAAAAGTTTCAAACTTGAGAAACTATTTTTTTGAGAGGCTTCTCTCTCTTTCCCCTCGGGTTACCCCAAACGGCTCCAGGGAGTTTCGGATAGCGAATAATGTCAACATCAGCGTTAAAGGAGAATCGGGTGAAATGCTTATTTTGAAGCTCAATCAAAAGGGAATTTCCGCGACATCAAAAAGCGCTTGTATGGAAGAAAGCGAAGAAAATTCCTATGTTCTCAAAGCCCTTGGTGGGGGAGAGTCAAGCGGCGTCAGATTTACTTTGGGCAAGGAAACAACCAAAGAAGAAATAGACAAAACCGTCTTGCTTCTCAAAGAGATTATCGGAACCTGAAAAACCTTGCTCTTCTCTTTTTTTTCGCTTATTATTTAGTCATAGATGGAGGAATTAACAAAAACACAATTGATTCTTCTGGCTTTGCTGGTTAGTTTTATCACCTCAATCGCCACAGGCATTGTAACCGTGACTCTCTTGGACCAGGCTCCGCCCGGCGTTACGCAGACGATTAACAGGGTTGTTGAAAGAACGGTTGAGAAAGTCGTGCCCGGCCAGGCCGCCAGTGTTGTCACGAAAGAAACGACGGTTGTGGTTAAAGAAGAAAATTTGATTGCCGATGCCGTTCTGAAAAATTCTAAAAGTTTGGCCAGAATCTCTCTGCCGTCCGCCGATGGCAAGTTCGGAGAACCTTTGGGTGTCGGTATTATTCTATCGGCGGACGGTCTTGTTGTTACGGACGCTCTTAATCTGACCGAATCAAAAAATTATCTTCTTAAAAACAATGAAAAAATTTATCCCGTCGTGCTGGAGAAAATTGACGGGCCAAAAGGCCTTGCCTTCCTTAGGGTTGCAAAGCCGGAAGGAGAAACGGAAACCGCCAAGTTTTTGAAACCAAGCTTTGGCGGCATCGGCAACCTTAGATTGGGGCAAACGGTTATAGCTATCGGAGGGTTGAAGACGAATACGATTGCCGCGGGCATTATCTCAAGGCTGGATAAAAGCGCGCCAGAGCTTCCTTCGGAAGAGAAGCCGAAAGAGGGAGAAGAAAATCTCCCGACCGCGAAAACCGAAATTCTGGATGCCATTGTCTCAAGCGCTCCCTTTTCTTCCGATTATTCGGGAGGGCCCCTGATAGATGTTGATGGTTTTCTTCTTGCTATAAATATGAAAAGAAAGGACGGGGATTTTAGCATCCCGATAAACACAGTTCTTGACATAGGCGCAAAAAAATTGGAGAATACAGACACGGAAGAAGCAAAAAAGTAGTTTCTTCTTTGCGCCAATTAACAGCTAAAATTCATCAATGCCTCCGCCATTTCACCATTTCACGACAAAAGCCCGCGAAGCCGTAAGAAAGTCTCACGAACTGGCTATTGAGCGCGGTCAAAGCCATGTTGGGCCTTTGCATTTGCTTATGGCTTTGCTTCTCCAGGAAGAAAGTATTGTGGCTTCCATTTTGGACAAACTTGAGGTAGATATCGTTCTTTTGAGCGACCATTTGATGGAATTTATTGAAAGACCGGAAGGCAACTCCGTCATCTCTCCTTCTTATCAAATTTATTTGACTCCGGAATTAGCCAAGGTTTTGGAAAATTCCGGCAATGTTGCCCGAAGTTTGAATGACGAATTTATTTCCACCGAACATCTTTTTATTTCAATTCTGGAAATTCAGGGAGACGCTAAACAACTTCTGCAGAAATTCAAAATTACATCCGAGTCAGTCAGGGTTGTGCTTAGAGAATTGCGCGAGGAGAATGTTATGGGAAACGGCCCAAAGATAAAAAAATACAGGTCTATTACCAAATATACCAGGAATCTGACCAAGCTGGCTTCCGACAACAAGCTGGACCCTGTTATTGGAAGGGATATTGAGATAAACAGAATTATTCAAATCCTTTCTCGCCGAACCAAGAATAACCCCATTCTGATTGGGGAGGCTGGAGTTGGAAAAACGGCCGCCGTTGAAGGGCTTGCCAACCGCATAGTCATCGGAGATGTTCCGGAACCGCTTAAAGACAAAGAACTGGTCTCTCTTGATCTTGGTTTGCTTATTGCCGGTACAAAATACAGAGGAGAATTTGAAGAAAGATTAAAAAGCATTCTGAAAGAAATTGAAAAAACCAAAGGGAAAATTATTCTTTTTATTGACGAGATACACACCATTGTCGGGGCCGGGGCGGCTGAAGGGGCCATGGATGCCTCTAATATGTTAAAACCCGCTCTGGCTCGGGGAGAGCTTCACGCTATCGGGGCAACAACCTTGAAAGAATATCAAAAGCACATAGAAAAAGACCCGGCTTTGACCAGAAGATTCCAACCCGTCCAGCTCTCGGAACCCGGGCCGGAAGATGCGGTCGCCATTTTAAGGGGTTTGAAGGAGAGGTATGAACTTTATCACGGAGTTAGAATTACCGATGATGCCATTCAGGCGGCCGTAAACTTGAGCTCTAGGTATATCACGGACAGGTTTCTTCCGGACAAGGCCATAGACCTTATTGATGAAGCCTCTTCGTCTCTGAAAATATCTCTTGAGACAAAACCGCCGATTCTGGAGGAAGCCCATCGGAAAATAATGAGATTGGAAATAGAAAAGCGGGCTTTAGCCAAAGAAACAAAAAATAAAAAAAACGAGAGCAGAATTAAGAAAATAAAAAAAGAAATCTCCGACTTGCGTGAAGATACCAAAGAAACGGAATTAAAATGGAGAAATGAAAAAGAGGCCATCTCCGAGATAAGGGAAATAAAAACGAGGATTGATTCTCTGCGCGTTGAGGCGGAATCGGCTCAAATCGTTTCCGACCTGGACAGAGCCAGTGAAATCAAATATGGGGAAATTCCGTCTCTTCAAAAAACACTGGACGCCAAAAATAAAAAACTGAAAAGGCTTCAGAAGTCCAGGAGAATTCTGAAAGAAGAAGTCGGCGACCAGGACATTGCCGCCGTTGTTTCCCGCTGGACCGGAATTCCGGTTGAGAAAATGCTTGAATCGGAAACCAGAAAACTTTCCAGGATGGAAGACGAACTTAAAAAAAGAATTATCGGGCAGGACGAAGCGGTTAAGAAAGTCAGCGACGCCATCAAGATGAGCCGGGCCGGAATTTCCGACCCCAATAAGCCGATTGCCTCCTATATGTTTTTGGGGCCGACGGGTGTCGGCAAAACGGAGCTGACAAAAGCCTTGACGGAGTTTATGTTTGACAACGAAAAAGCTCTTATCAGAGTTGATATGTCTGAATATATGGAGAGACACTCCGTCTCAAAAATGATTGGCGCTCCTCCGGGCTATGTCGGCCACGAAGAGGGAGGGACTTTGACGGAAACCGTCAGGCACCGGCCGTATTCGGTTATCCTTTTTGATGAAATTGAAAAAGCCCATCCGGAAGTTTTTAATGTCCTGCTTCAAATTCTTGACGAAGGCAGGCTGACCGATGCCAAGGGCCGGGTCGTCAACTTCAAAAATACCGTCATTATTATGACTTCAAATATAGGTTCCACATACATCAACAAAATGGAGAAGATGGGATTTGCGAGCGATGAGTCATCTGATAATCAGAAATACATCAATATGAAGGACAAAGTCATGGACTCTCTGAAAGACAACTTTAGGCCGGAATTTTTGAATCGAGTCGATGAAATTATCATCTTTAACATTTTAAGCAGAAAAGCGGTGGAAGAAATTGTCGGTATTCAAATTAGGGAAGTTACACGCAGACTTTCCGCCAAAGAGGTTTCTTTGGAAATTTCACCCCAAGCTCTGAAGGAACTGGCTCTGAAGGGATATGACCCAAGCTATGGCGCAAGGCCTCTGAAGAGGATGATTCAAAGCAAGATTCTTACACCGATTGCTTCAATGATGATTTCAAACAATGTTTCCTCCGGAGGAAAGGTTTTGATTGATTTCAAAGGAAAAGACTTCATTTTTAACTCTGAAAAAGGAAAATTGCATTCAAAAGACACGGTAAAAAAAGCCAAATCTCTCAAGGGTAAAGAAAAAGTGGTCGTCTAAAAAGACTATTGCATGATTTTTTGAGTTTCCTCTTTTAGAAAAATTTTTTGGCGGCGCGCGCAAATCAGAAATTGTAAAAAAAATTTTTCTGCGAGGTTGCCGTCGAAGCGTTGAGCTGTGGCGGGGCACTCTGCGTCACCCACCAATCTGTTGGCAAAAAACCCGAAAGTGAAATTTGGTGCTCAGGGCCGGGATCGAACCGGCGACCCCTCGCTCTTCAGGCGAGTGCTCTCCCAACTGAGCTACCTGAGCAGTTTAATTTTTCCCGAAACCGCTTAATATATTTGAGATATCCAGAAGGGAATTACCGGTCTGCTTGACTTCTTCGCTTCCGCCCAAAAGAGACTGATATGTCCCCAGGACATTTTCCAAATATGGTTGAACAAAATAATACGCTCCGAAAGTGACTCCCAGTATTATAACCAAATAAACAGTCTTGAAAACCTTATTCCAAAACAAAGATCTTCTCATTTTCTTGAGAATTTCATTGTTTTCCATGGCCAATCTCAAGGCTTCTTTCAAGTCTTTTTCCTGTTCCGGATTCACCAGCAAAGTATATCAAAAAGAAAATAAAATCAAAGATTTTTATGATATATTAGGTCTGTCCGCTCCCGTAGTTAAATGGATATAACAACCCCGTCCTAAGGGGTAATTGTGGGTTCGATTCCTGCCGGGAGCACAAAAATCAAGGAGAAAA
>PCTS01000016.1 GCA_002771565.1 Candidatus Campbellbacteria bacterium CG22_combo_CG10-13_8_21_14_all_43_18 | reverse complement strand
ATCCAAGAGCTTGAGCCAGACCTAAAAAAATTTCAAGAGAATTTGAAATGGTGCGACCACTTTGTTCTTTTCTACCCCGTCTGGCATGGCGGGCCTCCAGCCAAGTTAAAGGGGATTTTCGATAGAGCCTTTTTGCCGGGCTTTGCTTTTAAGTGGAGAAAATATAAATTCTTGGGTTGGCGGAAATTATTGACGACTCGAAGCGCTAGAGTCGTGGTAACAACAGGCTCATTGCCGATTGTCGCCCGGGTGATGTTTGGTGATTATACGAACGAGATCAGAAAAAATCTTTTGGGCTTCTCCGGTTTTAAGCCGGTGAAGTTGTGCGCTTTGGGTCTGGCCGAGAACATCGGCGAAGAAAAAGCTAAAAAATGGAGTAAAAAAATTCGGAGAATGGGAAGAAGAGGAAAATAGACCCGCAAAGTACTACAGTTAACTGTAGTACTAATATTAAATTACTACAGTTAACTGTAGTACTTTGCGGAAGAGGAAATCGGCTCGCAAAGCCGAGGCGGGTAAAAAATCCGCCCGGGGAAATTTCCGTGTAGCGGTGTCTTTGTTTTAGATCTTTGTTTTAGATAAAATCAGCAGACTTTCCTCCCCGTCTTTTCCATATACTTTTGATGATATTCTTCCGCTTTCCAAAATGCGCCGGCCGGCTCTATGGCTGTTGCAATAGCCCTCGCGCCAAATTTCCCCGACTGCTGTAATTCTTTTTTCATTTCTTCCGCGCTTTCTTTTTGCTCATTGCCATAATAGAAAATTACACTCCTATACTGACTGCCAATATCCAGGCTCTGTTTGTTGACTTGCGTGGGGTCGTGAATTTCAAAAAATTTTTTCAGCAATTCCGTGTATGAAATTTTATCCGGCTCATACTTTACTTCCACCACTTCGGCATGAGCGGTTTTATCCGAACAAACCTCTTTGTAGGTCGGATTCTCTTTATCTCCTCCCATAAAACCCACAGCGGTTTCAACAACACCATTTAACTTATCAAATTCATATTGGATGCCCCAAAAACATCCGGCGCCAAAAGTTGCTTTATTTGTTTGACTCATAGCTACAATCTAAGCAATTTTAATTGCTTTATAATCCGCCGGGGCATTTTCCAAAAATTGCTCCAGTTTTTTCTTTGAAAGAAGACCCTCCTGCGCTCCGATATATTGAACAACCGACATAGAATTTATCGGCGCTCGTCTCAAGGCTTCTTGGACTGGGAGTCCTTTTGCCAAAAAGCTCGTAAGAGTGGAAGAGAAAGAGTCGCCCGCTCCCGTCCTGTCAACCGGAGGAGCCGGGTCGGGATACATTGGCATATGCCACATCTCCTTTCCGTCATATGTGCTTGCTCCGTTTGCCCCATCCGTAATGACGGCGATTTTCGGCCCAAGTCCGCGAATTCCTTTCAAAAGTTTTTTAACATCGTCTTCTTTTGTCTTCAAAATCTTTCTAGCCTCTTCCTTGTTGCAAAAGAAAAGACCGGCCGCTTCATACAAAGGCTTTAGTTTTTCAAAACCGAGCTCTATCTGAAAGGTTCCCGGTTGAAAAGAGAGTCTCGTTTCAGGATGTTCGCCGAGCCACTGTGCTATTTTCTGATGATAAGGAAGAGAATTCTCTCCCAAAGAACTTAAGTAAAGCCACTTTATGGCAGGCATCTCCGGCAGTTCATACGGGTACTTTTCATGCTTTATGAGGATTGTTCTTTCTTCTTCGTAACGCAAAACATAATGATAATTCGTTTTGATGCCGGCGTGTTTTCGGACAAACTCCACACTGACGCCGTCTTTTTTTAGGGAGTTCAGGCATTTTTCTCCGTTCATATCCCTTCCCAGATTTGTCACAACCGCCGATTTCAGTCCCAGCTTGGAAGCGGAAACCGAAGCGTTGGGGCTGTTTCCGACCGCCGGAATTTCAACGGCTTCGGTGTATGGAATTTTTTCTCCAAAATCCAGACAAATCTCTTTTTTGCCTCTGTCGGCGTGAACGCTGAATTCCTCTAATTTGATGAAGCAATCAATAGTGATGTCCCCGATTGAAACAAAATCGTACTTATAGTTTTCTTCTCCCATAATTTGTTGATTCTAACACACTTTTCCGCCTTAATGACACTCATTTCAATTTATCCTCGGTATGTCGCAATCGCCAAAGAAAAGCAAAATGCAAAAAATGAAAAGCCGGCGGCGCGAACGCGCCGCCGGCACAGTCGAAATCATCGGGAAAGCGGCGCCAAGGGCCGCCTCGGAACCGAGACGGCAAACCATGGCGCGGGGAAGAACGCCTCTCCTCCGTTATCGTCACGGAGGATTCCTCCGCCCGTCCCTTTTAGGGCGACTTTCATGTTCTCTTTGCCGCCCCAGTTCTTGATAATCTGGCTTACGGTAAACGGGCCAAGCCCGTATAGCGCCGCAAACCAAATTCTACAAACTCGCCCAACTTCAGCCTCGTCAAGCTCAACTGTCATACCGAGCCTGACCGAGACATTCTTCAAGTTTTTTGTTTTCATTCCCTTGCTTTCTCGGTTTTTGTATTTCCGGGGACTCTTTTCCGATACTCATGGTACAATATTATTCATGAAATTTACAGGACTATTTTAATTTCTGCGGTCATGCCAAAATCGCTTGGAAAAATAATAAAAGAAGCCGAAGAAAAAAAGGTCGCCATCGGCCACTTCAACGTTTCAGACACCGAAGGTCTTTGGGCCATATTTAATTCCGCCAAAGGCCTCAACTTGCCGGTTATCATAGGAGTCTCGGAGGGGGAGAGAGATTTCATCGGGCCAAAGCAAGCTGTGGCTCTCGTCAGAAGTCTGCGGGAAGAATACGATTATCCGATTTATATCAATGCGGACCATACTTATTCTTTTGAAAGAATCAAAGAAGCGGTTCAAGCCGGGTTTGACGCCGTTATTTTTGACGGCGCAAAGCTTTCTTTGGAGGAAAATATCAGACTGGCCAAAAAATCAGTTGATTACGCCAAGTCGGTTAACCCGGAAATTTTAGTGGAAGCGGAGTTGGGATACATCGGAACTTCTTCAAAGTTGCTTGATGAAATCCCGGAGGGCGCCGAGATAGAGGCCCGAAATTTGGTCAGGCCGGAGCAGGCCTTGGATTTCGTCCAAAAAACCGGAGTTGATCTTCTGGCGCCGGCGGTCGGTAATTTGCACGGTATGCTGAAACACGCTTCAAATCCGAATTTGGATATCTTACGCATAAAAAAAATCAGAGAAGAAGCGGGGATTCCTTTGGTTTTGCACGGGGGTTCCGGAATTTCCGATGAGGATTTTCAAAATGCCGTTCGGGCCGGAATTTCCATTATTCATGTCAATACCGCCCTTCGCAAAGCTTATCGGGAAGGTCTGGAAAAATCTTTGGCCGAAAAGCCTGAAGAGCTTGCTCCTTATAGGTTCATGGAAGGCGGAGTGGAGGGGATGAAAAGGGTTGTCGAAAAACATCTTAAACTTTTTAATTTTATGTAAAAGCCTTTCACAAGGCTTGCCACGGAGGCTTCTTTTTACTAATATACCGGAGCGACTCGCCTCGTCAGAAACCGGGGCGGGATATGCTGTAAAGTAAAGGAATGAAGTTAACAGTTTATTAAGATTTTCTAACGGGATGGAAAGACTGATTTTAAATGTGAAAAAAAGAGAGAAAGGAGAACTTCTGGAAAAAGGCCTGATTCCGGGCGTTTTCTACGGCAGAAAGGAAAAATCCACTCCTATTTCTCTTCTTGAGGCCGATTTTATGAAAGCCTGGAAAGAGGCGGGCGAATCAAGCATAATCTTTCTTTCCGGAGCCGGCAAAGACATTGACACCGTTATCCAGGATGTTCAGTTTCATCCGGTTACGGACAGAGCTTTGCACGCCGATTTTTATGTTATTGAAAAAGACAGAAAGATTAAAGTTGACGTGCCGCTCCAGTTTATCGGTGAGTCGCCGGCGGAGAAGAACGGCCTTATTTTGGTTAAAGTTATGCATGAAATAGAAATTGAATCTCTGCCCGCGGATTTGCCCCACCAGATTGAAGTTGACTTGGCAAGAATTGTTGATATCCGGAGCCAAATTCTTGTTGAAGACCTGAATTTCCCCGAAGGGGTGAAACCCTCGGCTGAAAAGGACGAAGTGGTTCTTTCCGTGACGGAAGCCAGAGAGGAAGAGCCGGAAACTCCGCCGGAGGAAGTGGATATGGAGTCAATTGAAGTCATGAAGAAAGGAAAAGAAGAAGCGGGCGATGAGACACCGGAAGACAAAACATCCGAGAAAAAAAACGGGTAGAGTTTTTTTATTTATTTTTTCAATCCGGCGGGATTTGGCTCCGCCTGCGTTTCCGAGGTAAAATTACCCCTAATGAAATCCAAGGGCTTTTTTATTTTTTTTCTCTTTTCGGCTTTGCCGGTTTTTGTTTTTGGACAAGCCAGTGAAAACGTTCAAAGCCGCAGGGCCCAGCTTGAGAGCGAGCTTCTGCAAATAGAAAAAGAAATTGAAGAACAGAGGGTTTTTCTTTCGGCCAAACAACAAGAAAGAGTTACCTTGGAAAGAGATGTTGCCATTTTTGACGCCAAGATTGAAAAAAGCCAGCTTGATATCAGAAAAACCGACCTAAACATAGAATCTCTTTCCAGAGATATAGGCGGTAAAGCGGAGACCATTATAAAACTTGACGAAAAGATTTCAAGAGAAAAAAGATCTCTGGCCGAGATAATCAGAAGGACGAACGAGATAGATAATTTTTCTTTGGTGGAAGTCGTGCTGAATAATCGGAATTTCTCCGATTTTTTTGAAGATATTGATTCCTTTGATTCCGTCAAGCTTGCTTTGCGGGAGTCTTTTGTAGAAATTGAAGCCACGAAAAATTACACAACCTCGGAAAAAAAATCTCTTGAAGACAAAAGAGGAGAAGAACAAGAGCTTCGGCAAATACAAGTCCTGCAGAGAAGAAGGCTGGAAGAACAGAAAACGGAAAGAAAAGCCATCCTCGACGCCACCCGAGGTGAGGAAGGGGTTTATCAGAAAATAATCGCCTCAAAAGAAAAAACGGCCCAGGAAATCAGAGCGGAACTTTTTGCCCTCCGAGATTCCGCCGCTATTCCTTTTGAAAAGGCTCTGGCTTTGGCCGAGGAAGCCGAAAAGAGAACCGGCGTTCGCGCGGCTTTTATACTAGGTATTTTGGCCGAGGAAAGTAATCTTGGGGAAAATGTCGGCACGGGCATTTGGCGGCAGGATATGCATCCGGACAGGGACCGCCCGATTTTTGCCGTTATCGCCTCAACTTTAGGCTTCAACCCGGACGACCTGCCGGTTTCCAAAAAACCCTGGTATGGCTGGGGAGGAGCCATGGGCCCGGCGCAGTTTATTCCGTCCACCTGGGCTTGTTTTACCGGTTATGTCAACACACAGACCAACAGTTGTCGGTGGGGGACGGGTTACAGCGGCGTCTGGACTTACCTTCCCGAAAAGGACAGAATCAGGAAATTGCTCAGAGAAAATCGTCCGGCCAATCCATGGGAGCCGCAAGATGCCATTATGGCTTCGGCCGATCTTCTTTCGGACAACGGAGCTTCCAAGGGGGGTTATGCCGCCGAGAGGCTTGCCGCCCTGCGCTATTTGGCCGGTTGGCAAAACGCTTCAAAGTCGGCCTACGCTTTTTACGGCGATGATGTTATGGAATTAGCCGCCTTTTATCAAAGACAAATTGATATTTTGAAGAAATCTTGAAACGCTCGTCTCTCAAACACTTTCCCGCGTCCGACATTGAGAAGTTCCCGCCCCGACTACTACAGTTAACTGTAGTACTTAAAAATTTTGCCCACCTTAGAGCAACTACTACAGTTAACTGTAGTAGTTGAAGATTTTGTTTACTTTAAAACAAGCACTACAATATATCGTAGTGCTTGTAGTAGTTAGGAGTTGTTTTGGGTCTGAAGTCGTTTGCATTTTTTGCAGGCTTTGGTAATATTCTGTTGCCATGAAAAAAGGCATCCATCCTGAAAATTTCAGACCGGTTATTTTTGCCGACACCGCCTCAGGGGAGAGATTTTTGATTTTATCCACTGTTAAGACGGACAAAACGGACAAGTGGACCGACGGCAAAAAATATTCCATGAAACAGATAGAGATTTCAAGCGCCTCGCATCCTTTTTACACCGGCAAGAATACAATGGTTGACACCGCCGGACGAGTTGAAAAATTCAAAGCTAAAATGGCCAAAGCCCAAAGCGGGCTGAAAAGCAAGACTCTGAAGAAAGCCGAAAAGAAGGCTCGGAAAGAAGCTCCGTCCAAAGCTTCAAAACCCGGCGCCGAAAAAGAAAAATCCAAGAAATAATTTTCGTTTTTCTTGCTCTTTTTTGCGAAGGGCATATTTTGCTATGATAGAAAAATGCTCCCGAATGCCGAAGAATTGAAAAAAAATCCGAAAGTAAGTTTTCTTGTCGGAAAATATGAAAGACTTGAAAAAGAAGAGTCGGATATTTTAAGTTTGTCCGAGAGCGGGGAAGAGATGAAGGAATTGGCTGAAGCGGAAGCACTCCAGCTGAAGGAAAGAAAGGAAATTATCAGAAGCCAAATTAACGAAATTTTAGAAGCGGAAAAAAAAGAAGAAGAATTTCCGAATGAAATTATTTTGGAGGTCAGGGCGGGCGCCGGAGGAGACGAGGCTTCTCTTTTTGCCGGCGAGCTGGCCCTGATGTATGAAAAATTCGCCGAAAAAGAAGGCTGGCAATTTAAGAGGCTCAATGAATCGCTCGGGACGCTCGGAGGTTATAAGGAAGTGTCTTTTGAGATAAAAGGCGTCAGTGCGTACAGAAAACTTCGTTTTGAAACAGGAGTTCACAGAGTTCAGAGAATTCCGGCCACGGAAAAACAAGGCAGAATTCACACCTCCACGGCGACGGTGGCCATTCTTCCCATCAGAAAGAAAAAAACTATTGAAATAAAGGAATCAGATTTGGAAATTGAAACAAGCCGTTCGGGCGGGGCCGGCGGCCAGAATGTCAACAAGGTTGAAACGGCGGTTCGCCTCGTTCACAAACCCACGGGTCTTGATGTTCGCTCAACCGCCGAAAGAAGCCAGCTTAAAAACAAAGAGAGAGCCATGGCCATTCTTCAAGCCAAACTGGAGGCTCTGGAAGAAGAAAAAAGAATTAAAAAAACGGCCGAAGAAAGAAAGGGGCAAATTGGAAGAGGAGACAGGTCGGAGAAAATAAGAACATATAATTTCCCCCAAGACAGAGTAACTGACCACAGAATAAAAGAAAACTGGCACAACATAGAATCAATCATGTCAGGCGGTATAGACGGCATCCTGCGGGCTCTTGAGGCGGAGTCTAAAAAAAATTAACCAAGGAACAGTCTTACTTATTGAGGTTAAACCTCAACAGAAGATTGAGGTTTAACCTCAATCCAAAATGTCAAAGGCCGAGCCTTTGACATTTTGGTCTTTTTTGTGAAAGTTTTCATTCGGGCTTTCGTCAGTGAATGTGAATAAAGCCCCTTGTAGCCTTAAGCCTTAACTTGGTAAAATTCAAAGAATGGAGCTCGAAAATAGTATAGAACCGCAAGATGAAACACCCGTCTCTCCGGAACACCGAGGCCGCAAAGTTTTGGTGAAAAAAAAATTCACGGCCTCCGTAATACTTGTCCTTGTTCTGATAGGGTTTTACTTTTTGTTTTTTAGAACAAGACAAACCCCGGGAGAAGTTGATTTGAACAATATCGTAGAGGTATCGCCCGAGGAAATTATTTCGGATTTTCCTCTCGGTTTGCCCGTTGAGACCGGCGGGCAAGCCCGCGCCAGCTACAGATTTATTCCGGCTGATTCTTCGGAACGCCAATCAACGATTTCTTATGTTTCCGGAAAAACTTTTGAAGAGAATTCCGATATTTTTGAAAAATTTCTTTTGGATGCAAATTATGACATTTTGAATGAAATAGACGAAACCTCTCTTAGGTTTTTCTACGCCCAAAAAGATTCCACCGATTTATTGATTGGCATTGAAGAAAAAGAAAACGGCGTTCTTATAGATATCTCTTATTTGAAGAGGTCAATTTGAGAAAGAAATAAGAAAACTTTGCGTGACTCAATAAATTAAGTTATCCGCGCAAAATGTCATTAAAACTAAAGTACTACAGTTAACTGTAGTACTTTAATATTTTATATATACTCTGAAAAAATTTTGCACTTGAAGTTATCCACACAAAGTGTTCTTGACACTTGATTTCTTTCGTGATTTTTGCTAGCTTCAGACTAGAAAATAACGGAATCGCGGAAGCGATTCCGGCACATGAACCTCAACTTGTGGTGGAGTAGGACATGAAAATCCGAATGATGGCGGTCTTGGCTCTCGCGGCCTTCTTTCCGCTCGCTCCCTCCGGGAGCGGCTTTGGCTTTGCGGCCGCGGCCGAAGAATACGAGATCTGGACCACTCTCGTCCAATACGAGAGTATCCTTTGGAAGGCTCCGCGCAAGAAAGACCTCCCCAA
>PCTS01000034.1:876-38088 GCA_002771565.1 Candidatus Campbellbacteria bacterium CG22_combo_CG10-13_8_21_14_all_43_18 | reverse complement strand
CCGTGCGTCGCCAAAGGCTATGCCGACGGCGTTCTCGTCGCGAACTCGCTCTGGGTGCACTATCCAGCGTGGGTTCCGCACCGTGCGCTCCTCCAGCCCCATCCGCAGTATCGGTGATAGTGTTCGCTGTTCGGTTCCAAAGGGTCGCGTTGTGTAAAAACGACGCGGCCCTATTTCTTTTTGATTTATTGCTCCATTTTTCATACAATACGTTTGGTGTTTGCTTCGCAAACTCAATTTATTCGCCGCCAAAGAAAAACTTGCCGTGCCCGCCATAGCCCCTAAAGAGGGAGGGAGGGAAATTGTCATCCTCCTTCGCTAAAGCTTCGGACGGACAAGTCGGTGCGGCTTCGCCGCCTGCGCCACTCCTCCGCACGAGGCTTCGGAAGTGCACAACGAGACTTCCCCCTTCGTCAAGACTTCGGAGGACGGGTCGGCGGGCAGGCGTCGCATTTCGGATTTTTCGCGCGCCTTCGCCCCACCGAAGTGGCTTCGGCCGCGCAGGCGGCGGACTTTCCTCGCCCCGAGCCTGTCGAGGAGCGAAAACGGTTCGCGCTATTTCAAGAATGCTGGGCACAATGGACATCTACCAAACTTTGGACTTCTTGCGGATAAAATACAAGGTCTATCGGCATAGGCCGGTTTTTACGGTTAAAGAATCTCTGCTTCATAAAGACGAGGTTCCGGGAGAAAGAAGCAAGAGTCTTTTGATGAGAAACAAGAATAAAAGCGCTTATTACCTCGTCATAATTTCCGGAGAAAAAAGAATTGACCAGAACGAACTGCAAAAGAACCTGAAAGAAAGCCGGTTGAGTTTTGCTTCCCCGGAAGAACTTCGCCAAAAACTCGGCACGACCCCGGGGTCGGTCAGCCCCTACGCTCTCATCAACAACAAAGAAAAAGATGTTCTCGTCCTGATAGACGAAGACCTTCTGAAGAAAGAGAGAGTCTATTTTCACCCCGAAACAAACTCAAAAACTCTGGAGACATCTTCGCGTAATTTCAAAAGATATCTGGAAAGTCTCCAAAATAAAGTTGTTTATAAAAAATTTTAAAAATCTATGGCAAACTCCGGCTTCAGAAACTTTAATTGCTCGAAAAAAAGACGACCCTGTGAAGCGGAAATCAAAGAGAGAGCAGAAAGTTTTCCAGAAGAATTTCCTCCTCTCCCTCTCCTCTTCTGGAGCGATGCGGGAGTTCAACAAGCTTTCGAGAGAGGTCCGCAAGTTCTTCTTCTTTGAAATTTGAAAGAAAGGAAAGATTTTTTCTCAAAACATAGGGGTTCTGTCCGAGTTTTTTCGGCTCTTTGGTTTTTTTGAGCATTAAAAGATTTTTGACCTGCCAAAATAAGATGCCCCGAATCTCTCCGACCGAAATACCCCGGCCTAGAGCTTTTTGGTACAAGACCCAAAGGCCTTTTTTATCTCTTCGGCCGAGCGCGTCGGAGAGTGAGAAGATTTTAAATTTTTCCTCTTTCTCCGCCATGGAAAATTCTTGGGTTTTCTCCGTCCATTTTTTAAGGAGCCCCAGTTCTTTTTTACCCATCTTTTCTTCAAGAAAGATGAAAATATTTTCTGAAAGAGAGAGCTCTTTCATTTTTTTAAAAAGAAATTCATTAAAATTCCCCGCCCCCAAAAGCTTGTCCAGGACAACAATGCACCTGCCGGAAAAAAGGCTCTTTCCGGAGATTATCTCGTCCAAAAACTTCTCTTCAAAATTTTCAGAATCAAAATGAAAAGAGGAAGAGCGCGGAGATTTTTCCAGGAAAGAGGCCTGAAGGGCGTGAAGTTTCAGGCGGGATTTTTTGAAATCGGAACCGTAGAGCAGGTAGATCATATTTTTAATTTTTTCATTTCTCCCCAATTAAGGCCCTCGGAAACATCAACGGCAAGATTGATGCCGTTTATTTTGTCGGGAGAGATGACATTTTCCATTGTTTTTTTGATTTCTCGGGAAACAGCGCGGACTTTGCCTTCTCTGATTTCATAAACCAATTCGTCATGAACCTGCAGTAAAAGGCGGACATCTTTTGACGAAAGATTTTTATCTATCAAGACCATGGCAATCCTGATAATATCAGCCTGGGTGCCCTGGATGGGCGCGTTAACGGCCATTCTTTCTGCTTGAGCTCTGATAAAAGGCAGTTTTGACCGAAGGCCCGGAAAGTATCTTCTTCGCCCGAAAAAAGTTTCAGTATATCCTTTTTTCATAGCCTCCCTTTTGGTCTTCTCCAGATAAAGAGCGAGACCTCCAAACTTCTCAAAATAGCCATTATAAAATTCCTGGGCGGTTTTCCTGTCCGTGCCCAGGGCCGTCTTGAGAGAGTTCACTCCCATGCCGTATAAAATGCCGAAATTTATCGTCTTGGCATGAGAACGCATTTTTGTCGTAACTTCGCCCGAGCCGACCCCAAAAACTTCCTCGGCCACGGAATTATGAATGTCGTGGCCTTTCTTGAAAATATCAATGAGTTTTTTATCTCCCGAGAGGATTGCCGCGATCCGAAGTTCAATCTGCGAATAGTCAAAAGCCACGATTTTAAATCCTTTCTCGGAGACAAAAGCTTTCCTTATTTCTTTTCCAAGCGCGCTTCTTGCTGGAATATTCTGAAGATTCGGGTTTTGAGAAGACATTCTGCCGGTTGTCGTGCCGGCTTGGTTGAAATCGGCGTGAAGTCTGCCGCCTTTTGCGACCATTTCCGGAATATTATCAATGTAGGTTGAGAGAAGTTTTTGGAGTTCCCGATATTCCAGAATTTTTTCGATGATGGGATGCGTTTCTCTTAATTTTAAGAGCTCCGATTCTCTGGTTGACCTTGCGCCGCCGGAAGTCTTTTTCAGGTTGGGAGCGGAGAGCTTCATTTCGTCAAACAAGACTTCCGAGAGTTGTTTGGGCGAGTTAAGATTGAATTTTCTGCCGGAAAGTTCTCTAATGGTTTTTTCCAGTTTTTGAAGGTCCTGATGATATTTCCGGGAAAGCTCGCGAAGAAAAACCATATCAATTTTTACTCCCGTTTCTTGCATTTTCTTAATCACGGAAATGAGCGGCAGTTCAACTTCTCGAAAAAGTTTTTGGAGGCCGGTTTTTTCAAGCTCGGAAAAAATATGCTCCCGGGCTTTTTTGAAATTATCGGTTCCGGCAAAATTCAAAATGTCAGAGAGTTCCGGATTGGTCGTGTCGGAATCCAAAAGCCACAAAGCAATGGCGGTTTTTTCTGCCTCTTCGGGACTTGCGGTTTCCGTCTGAACTTTTTTCATCAGAAACATCTCTCTGATTTTTTCCGAAAGAGAGCGGAAGCCGAGTTCCCCGAAAAGCGTCAAAACTTTCTCGGGGTCCAAGTTTTCCTTCCACGATTTCTTTGGAATTCTGAATTCAATCGGGACATCCTTTTTGATTTCCCCCAGCTCGCGAGAAAAAAAGGCCTCTTCTTCGCTCTCCAAAAGAAGGTTGATTATTCTCGGCTTGATGCCGGCCTTTTTAAAGCCATCCGCGTCTTTCTTCAGTTTTTTGTAAAGGGAATCAAGTCCGCCGAAATTTATAATAAGTTCCGTGGCGATTTTCTCTCCGATGCCTTTTATGCCGGGAATGTTATCGGACGGGTCGCCTCTTAGGCCTTTGTAGTCCGGCAGAAGGCCGGGGCTGAAGCCGAATCTCTCACAAACAGCTTTCTCGTCATACAAAATAGTGTCCTTTATTCCTTTTTTCAGGGTATAAACTCTGACTTGGTCTTTGTCCACGAGCTGGAGGGTGTCCATATCTCCGGAGGCGATAATGACTTCAACTTTTTTGTCTTTCTTTGCGAGCTCGGAAATAGTTCCCAGAATGTCATCGGCTTCAAAACCTTCTTTGTCATAAATTGGAATGCCAAAGACCCTAAAGATCTCTCGGGACCTTTCTATTTGGGAAGCCAATTCGGCGGGGGTCTCTTTTCTTCCGGCTTTGTAGCCTTCATAGGCTTCGTGCCTGTAAGTCGGTTGGGGGAGGTCGTAGGCGGCGACAATGTAGTCCGGCTTGAGTTCCGCGATTATCTTAAAGAGCATCAAAGAAAGTCCGTAGAGAGCGCCGGTCGGCTCACCTCCGGAGGCAAAGTCGGGTAAGGCGTGATAGGCCCGATGGAGAATGGCGTGAGAATCAAGAAGCACGAGTCTTTTTTTGCTTTCCGCGTTTTTAGGTTTCATATTTTATTTCTCTGGTATTTTCGGAAACAAAATCAAAAAAAACGCGTTTTGTCCCGCGCGGCAGAATGTCCGAAACTTTTTCCGGCCATTCTATAAAAATCAAATTTTCAGGCGAAGAGAGAATGTTCTGCCAGCCCAAAATTTTCAATTCCTTTCCGTTTTCTAGACGGTAAGCGTCAAGATGAATCAGATAATCAAATTCTTTGTTCCGAAGTTTGTATATTTTTTGAATGACAAATGTCGGACTGGAAACCGTGTTTTTAAGACCGAGAACCTCGGCTGCGGCTTTGACAAAAGCCGTTTTGCCGGAACCCAAGTTTCCGATAAGCTCTACGACCGTGGCGGACTTGCTTTGGGGATGGGTTTTTTTTAAAAACTCTCCGGCTATTTTCTTCGTCTCTTGAAGATTTTCGGAAAGATACTTGACGCGCTTCATAAGGCTTATTTTACCATTTTTGCCGAAGGTAATTTCGCCCGATTTTTCCTAATTTTATTTTGGCAAAATCGGGCTAATCCGGTTCGTTTTTTTCTGTGAAAATTCCCCGCCGCCAAAGAAAGAAAAAGAGGAGAAAAAGAAAGAGCCGCCGCGAGGCCCTCGGGGGCCTCGCGGCGGCAAGCCGCCTTCCCATCGCTACCGGCCGGCCGGCACCACCGGACTGATTTCCCGGATGCGGTAGACCGGGAAATCATACCGGCCAAACCCGCTACCGCGATACCAGTCGCAGTAGTTAAACCTAGTAAAACCGACGATTTCTCCGGAGCCGATCCGGCGGCTCTGGATGTAAATCTCTCCGCAGACGGAGGTTGCGGTAAACCCTCCCGGTGGGCGATAGACGCACCGAGGGGCTTCGTCCGCGGTTAACTGCTCACAAACCAGTTTGTTGCCGGCAAACTGGTTTGTGACAAAAACATTGGCGTACTCCCCGGCCCTTTCCATAACAATGGAGATACCGAGGCCACTCCTTACCCCCAGACTCGCGTAGCACGAGCCGAGAGCAAGAAGAAGCGGGGGGAACAAAAACAAGCATTTCATCAAGCGCTTCATTGCGGTTCTCCTCGTATGATGGGCGGTCAATCCAGAGTTTTTTTCTGTTTCTGTGTGAATAATACTACAAAACAAACCAATAGTCAACCACTTGAATAACCTCATCCATTTTTACACTTAGACGCCCTTGATAAGACCACCTCCTTGGGCAGAGGCCCGACATCCGCCCAAAGACGCTCTTTTGTTGAGGGTTACGGCCAAAAGAGTTATGATTTGAAGAATGGTTTTATTTGACGATAAAAGAAGGGAGGAAAAAACAAGACTCTTCAGAGAAAAAGAGGAGGAGGGGCTTCAAAAAATTCTTTCCTCCAAATACGGGCTCCTTTACAGGGACCTCAACCAAACTTCCATAGACACCGACGCTTTGAGAATCGTGCCGGAGGCCATAGCCAGGGAAAGCAAGCTGGCTGTCTTTGAAAAACTCAACAAAAATTTAAAGGTCGGGATTCTTTCTCCGAACGACCCGAAAACAAAAGATATCTTGGACGAGCTTCAAAAAGAAGGCTATTCGCCCAAGCTCTTTATGGTTTCAAATAAAAGCCTCCGAAGCGCCTGGGAGAGATATAAGGACATCTCTTTTTCCACGGAAACGACGGCCGGGGTCTTGGATATCTCAAACAGGCAAATAGAAGAGGGGGTTAGGCAAAACAAAACCCTCGGAGATGTAGAGAGCGGAATCAAGCAGACTTTGTCTTTGAAGAAAAGTTACAGAATTTCAAGAATCGTTGAGTCAATTTTGGCCGGAGCTATCTCGCTTAAAGCCTCCGATGTCCACATAGAGCCGGAGGAATCCTATGTCAGGTTGCGTTTCCGACTGAACGGCATTTTAACCGATATTCTTCGGATGGACCTTGAGACTTACGGGCTTCTGCTCTCGCGTCTGAAACTTCTATCCGGCTTGAAACTGAATTTAAAAAAAGAAGCCCAGGACGGAAGGTTCAGCATCAAGCTTGAAAAAACGGACATAGAGATCAGGGCCTCTTCCCTGCCCGGAGCTTACGGCGAATCCATTGTTTTGAGAATCCTCAACCCCGAAACGCTTAAGATTTCTCTGGAAAACCTCGGCCTGGATGAGGACGTCTTAAAGGTTGTCTTAAGGGAAATAGAAAAGCCCAACGGCCTGATATTAAACACCGGACCGACGGGTTCCGGAAAAACGACAACCCTCTACGCTTTTTTAAGGAAAATTCATCGTCCGGAGATAAAAATAATCACCATTGAAGACCCCGTTGAATATCACCTGCCGGGCATTGTTCAAACGCAAGTCAATCCCAAGAAAAACTACAATTTTTCTTCCGGACTAAGGTCGGCCTTAAGACAAGACCCCGATATTATAATGGTGGGAGAAATCCGAGATGAAGAAACGGCCAGAATTGCCGTTCACGCTTCTCTGACCGGTCATTTGGTTTTATCAACCTTGCATACCAACTCGGCTGCCGGAACTTTTCCAAGACTTTTAGACCTCGGCATTGACCCGAAAACCATAGGCCCCTCCGTTAACATCGCCATGGCCCAAAGGCTGATACGGCATCTGGACGAAGGAAGAAAGAAAAAAGTGCCGATATCGGATAAAGATAAAGTTTTAGTGGAGAAAATTCTTTCCGGCGTAGCCGATAAAAGCAAGATTCCGCAGACAGATTATTTGTGGGTTCCGGACACGGGAGACGAAAACGATGTCGCCGCCTACGCGGAGAGGAGAGGAATTTTTGAAGTAGTGGTCGTTGACGAGGAAATGGAAAAATTAATATCCGCAATGCCGGCCGAAAGAGAAATAGAAGAGCTAGCCAAAAAAAGAGGCTTGCTTGATATGAAAGAAGACGCCGTCATAAAAGCCTTGAAGGGCATGACTTCTTTGGAGGAGGTGAAAAGAGTTATAGAGCTGGGATAAAAGGTTTGGCAAAACCACGAAACAAATCGGGGCTTGGGTAAATGTTTTTGGACCGAGAAATGGTTTATAGTGGCAAAAGAATAAAGTAAAATAAATAGAGTCCGGAAATCTCTAAGCAAGACTTCAGCGGAGTGAAGTTAAGCGTGAAGACTAAGGAGAAATTCAGCAATTTACCCAGAAGGGGAAAAGCAAAAAAATCCTTGTAAAGACGCTCGGATGCTTAGAGATTTCCGGACTCTATTAAAAAACTTACTTTCGGTTGTAATACTAACATATCTGTTAATTTATGTCAAGTGATAGTTTCAAGAAAGGGAACGGGGCTCTCTCTGAAAAATCTCTGGACAAAACACTCCGTCCGGAGAAGTGGGCCGATTATGTCGGACAGGAGGGGGTCAGAAAAAATGTCCAAATACTTCTAAGGGCGGCAAAGGAAAGGAACCAATCGCCGGAACATCTCCTTTTTTACGGCCCTCCCGGTCTCGGTAAGACAACTCTGGCCACTCTTGTGGCTAAAGAGGCCGGCGCGGGAATTAAAATCACTTCCGGGCCGGCCATAGAGAGGGTCGGCGACCTGGCTTCCATTTTAACAAATCTCTCCCCCGGGGACATTCTTTTTATTGACGAGATCCACCGCCTGAACAAGGTCATAGAAGAAATTTTATATCCGGCCATGGAGTCGGGAGTCTTGGACATTATTATCGGCAAGGGGCCGTCGGCCAGAGTCCTGCAGTTGGACCTCCCTCCTTTTACCATGGTCGGAGCCACGACTCGCATAGCTTCCGTTTCTTCTCCCTTGCGCTCAAGGTTCTCCGGCGGGGTTCATAGACTGAATTTTTATTCGGAAGAAGAAATTGAAAAAATACTGGAGCGCTCGGCCAAAATACTCCGGGTCAAGGCCGGAAAAGATGCTTTGAAAGAAATCGCTCAAAGAAGCCGATTTACTCCAAGAACGGCCAATTATTATCTGAAGAGATGCCGCGATTTCGCTCAAGTCCACAGAAGGCCGATGAGCAAAGAAAATATAAAAGAGGCTTTGGAACTTTTGGAAATTGATCGCCTCGGTCTTTCTTCCCACGACAGAAAAATTCTTGAAACGATTATCGGCAAATTCGGCGGAGGGCCAGTCGGTCTTAACACTCTCTCCACCGCTCTTTCGGAAGAAAGCTCAACCTTAGAAGAGGTTTATGAGCCGTATCTGATTCAGACAGGGCTTTTGGAGAGAACTCCCCGAGGCAGGGCGGCCACGCCAAGGGCCTATGAGCATCTCGGTTTGAAAGAAATAAGGCGGAGAGAAGATTGATTAAAAAATATATATTATAGTATGTATTATAGTATGTATTATAGTATATATTATGGTATGTATTATTTTTTATCGGGGAAACATTTTTTAGAATATGTCCGGACATAACAAGTGGTCAAAAATCAAGCACAAAAAAGAGGCCATGGACGCGGGAAAAAGTCGGAGTTTTTCCAAGTTTTTGAGGCTTATTCAAAATGAGTCAAAAAAATCCGGTGGAGATGTAAACTCGGCCGGACTGCGAGCCGCTATTTTATCGGCCAAAAAAGAAAATGTGCCAAAAGCCAATATAGAACGGGCGGTGGAAAAAGGGGCGGGCGGCGGAGAGGAAAATTTGATTTCCGCCACATATGAGGCCTACGGCCCGGAAGGCGCGGCCATTATTATTGAAACTCTTTCAGACAACACGAACAGAACGGGTTCGGAATTGAGGCGGATTCTGGCAAAACATGGCCTTTTCATTTCTCCTCCCCGCGCCGCTTCCTGGGCTTTTAAAAAGACGGGAGACAAGTGGCGGCCCTCGGTTTTTGTGAAAATAAGCGAATCGGGGCGGGAAAAACTGGAGGCGGCCCTTGAGGCCCTTTCGGAGCACGATGATGTCCTTGGTCTTTATGCGAACGCGGAATGAGTTTTATTAACCTGAAAAATTTTCTGGGGAAGTTTGAAAAACTTTCGTTTCCGGACGATAGCATCAGAACGGAATTTGTCTCTCTCGTCAGAGAAAAACTTCGGATAAGTGTTTCAAAAGAACAGGTTTCTTTTGATAAAAAGACCGGCGTCCTTTATCTTAAAACAAAGGGTTTGAATAAAAGCGTTTTTTTTCTCCAAAAAGAAGAGCTGTTGAAAAACTTGAATGAAAGACTCGGAAAAAAAGAGTTGGTCAAAGACTTGATGATAAGTTAGGGGTGGCAAGCGGAAGATTTTCTATAATACGGTTTTTCTGAACCCAGTCCCTGACCGGCTTTTCCCACAGCTTAAACTGCGGGTCGGCTTGCGGATTTTGGGGCTTTTCTCCCCGCGGATTGTTTTTGTCAAGCCAATAAAGAATGTTGTGGACGCTTGTTGTTTGTCTTTCCTCCGTTTCTTCCGGCGGCGCGCCGTCTGCGGCCGGCTTTCCGGTTCTTTTGTCAACCAAGAGAATTTCGCTTCCCTGCCAATCACCTCTTAGAACGGGCTTCAGGCCTTCCGCTCTTTCTTTTTTGGGACCGCGGAAAGGGGGGGCGGGACGGACTTCAAGAATCTCATTCATAAAAGCGTTCCACAGGGGGGCAATAATAAAACCCGCCACCTTTTTCTCCATGGAACTATTGTCATTATTGCCGGCCCAGGCTCCGACGGCAATGTTCGGAGTATAGCCAATAATCCAAGCGTCGCGGTAATCGTTGGTGGTGCCTGTTTTGACGGCGACATCTTTGCCGGGAAAATAAAGAAGGGAGCTTGCTCCGAAGGCCGGGGTTCTGGCTTCGTTGTCAGAGAGAATGTCGGAAATGGTTAAAGCGATGTTTTCATCCAAAACTTTTACCGGACTGGGGTTTGATTCCTGCAGCAGGTTTCCGGAGGAGTCTTCAACTTTCAATATGGCCGTCTGTTGATTTCTTTTACCTTCGTTTGCAAAAACGGAGTAGGCGCTCGTCAGCTCAAGAAGAGAAACTTCCCCGCCCCCCAAAACCAAGGTCAGGCCGTAACGGTTTATGTCGGAGAGAGTTGAGATTCCCATTTTCTCGGCCGTCTGAAGAGAGTCTTTCAGTCCCGAAAGGTAAAGAGTTTTAATGGATGGGATGTTCAGAGACTGGGCTAGGGCGTTTCGGAGTGTAACCGGACCACGATAGACATTGTCATAATTTACCGGCAGATAACAACTCTCCGGATCAAAACCAAGAAGAGGCGTTCCTTCGGAGGTGCAGGTGGTGGAGAATTGGGTTTGAAGGTCAAAAACCACGGTTTCCGGAGTGTAGCCTTTGGAAAAAGCCGTGGCGTAAACAAAGGGCTTGAAAGCGGAGCCCGGTTGTCTTTGGGAAATGGTAACATTAAAATTTCCGTCTATTTCTCCGTCAAAATAATTGCGCGAACCGACCATAACCAAAATTTCTCCGGTTTGGGGGGAAGTGGCCACCAGTCCGGCGTTTTCGGCGTTAAATTTTTCTTTGTTTTCCAGAGCAAATTTTTTTACTATTTCTTCGGCCTTTTCCTGAAGAGAATAATCCAAGCTGGTTATAACCTTAAAGCCTTCTTCCTCCAGAGCCCTTTTGCCGTAGAGACTCTCCAGTTCCTCTATAACATAAAAAACAAAGTGGGGGGCTTTAATGCCGACATCTTCTCTTTGTCTGAAAGGAACAATCTCTTCTCTCGCTTCTTTATACTCTTTTTCGGTTATAAAACCTTCCTCCAGCATTCTAAACAAAACGAGATTTTTTCTTTCCTCCAATTTATCTCGATTGTTACCGTAAGGCGAGTAAAAAGTCGGAGCTTGCGGAAGAGCGGCCAAATAGGTTGATTCGGAAAGCCTTAGGTCTTTGGAGCTCTTGCCAAAAAAAGACTGGCTGGCCTCCTCTACCCCATAAATGCTTCCTCCATAAGGAACCTCGTTCAGATAAAGAGCTAAAATTTCATCTTTGGTCATTTCTTTTTCTATTTTGAGAGCTAAGACCCACTCTTTTATTTTTCTGGAAATTTTTTTCTCGCTTGTCAGAATAGAGTTTTTTATAACTTGCTGGGTTATGGTTGAGCCTCCCTGACTGAATTCTAGATCTTTCAGGTTTGTTAAAACGGCCCTTAAAAAAGCCAGGGGCCTTACTCCGCGGTGCTCATAAAATTCCGCGTCCTCTATGGCAACCGTGGCATTTTTGATGTTTCTGGATATTTCTTCCAGAGGAACGACTCTTCTTTTGATGTTTTGGTGCAGATCATAGAGAAGAACCTCTCCTGTGCGGTCGTAGATCTTGGTTGATTGTTGAATTTTTCTTTCTTCAAAATTCTCCAGGTCCGGTATTTTGAATGTTGAAACCCAGACAAAAATCAGGCCGAGTAAAACAAAGCCCAGGCCGAGTAAAAAGGGGATAATTTTATGATGAAACTTGTTCTTTCTTTTTTTTCTCATTTTGGTTTGCGTCAGTAACGGGAGTTTATTGTTTTTTTAGAAGAACTTCCGAGGCCAAGCAAGTCAGGCCGACGGCGATGGCGTCAAACTCGTCATCTTTTCTTTTTCTATCGTCAATTTTTATAAGTTTTTTAACCATTTCAATAACCTGGTTTTTGGGAGCTCGGCCGTAGCCGGTGACGGCCACCTTTACTTGAAGGGGGGTAAATTCTCTTATTTCAAGATTATAAAATAAGGCAATGTTTATGATGGCCCCTCTAATTTCCGAGACCTTCATGGCCGTTTTTTGATTTTTATTAAAAAAAACACTCTCTATGGCCAGGATTTCCGGCTTGAATTTTTTAATAATTCTTCTTATCTCCCGCCCCAAAAAATTAAATCTTTTTTTAAAAAGAATTTCTTTTTTTGTTTCAAAACAATCGGAGTAAACCAATTCTTCTTTATTTTTGTTTTTTTTTAGAATGGCAATTCCGAGTCTTTCATATCCAGGGTCTATGGCTAAAACCAGCATAATAACTATTTATCTTATTTGTTCATCGGCATAACGATGTATAAAAAAGAGCCGTCTGAAACTCCTTTGATTAAAAGGGGGCGGCCGGGACCGGAAAAAGAAAGACTTAGGCTGTCGGAAGGAATGGAAGCGAAAACATCCATAATATACCTATAATTAAAACCTATTTCTAAAGACTCTCCTTCAAGAGAAGCTTCAATATCGCTTGTGTGTTCTCCTTTTTCCGGGTTTTTTGATTCAACGCGAAAAAATTTTTTATCGGTGTCTATTTTAAAAATAATTTGATTGAATTTATCCGCGAAAATGTTGGCCAGCTTGAGTGATGAAAAAAAATCTTCTTTCAAAACAACCGCCGTTGTTTTTATTTCTTTCGGTATTATTTGTTTGTAATCCGGAAAATCGGCGCTGATTATTCTTGATGTTAAATATAAATTATCAGAAAAAAAAGAGATTTGACTTTCTCCTAAAACGACTCCAACATCCTTCTCTTCTCCTTCTAAAACACGGATTATTTCCGGAATATTCTTTGTTGGTAAAAGAAAAGCCTCAAACTCCTTGAGATTTTCAATGGGAATGCTTTTTTCGGAAAGTCTGAAGGAGTCTGTTGAGACAAAAATTATTTTTTCTCCGCTTTTGTAAATGTAAATTCCGGATAGTTCCGGCTTTATGTTTGAGTTTGAGGCGCTAAACCAAACCGATTTCAGACCCTTTGTTATTTTTTGCGGCGATAGAAAAAATTCATCTTCTTTTTTTATTTTCGGTATGGAAGGAAAATCTTCCTCCGGCAGGGTTGCTATATTAGCTTTGATTTTTTCTCCGGAAATAGCCATTTTTTTATCTTCTTTTTTTATTTCCAGTTTTATATTTTTTTTAATATTTGAAATAACATTAAACAAAACATTTCCATCAACAAGAATTTTTCCTTCTTTTTCTTTTTTTCCAAAAACTTCCATCTCCAAACCAATATCAAGATTTGTGGACTTAACTATTATTTTTTCACCAACATCAAAAAAAATTCCTCTCAAAACCGGCAAGGTTGTGTTTTTTCCGGTAATCCTTTCGGCTTTGATTAAAACTTTTTCCAAATCTTCTTTCCAACAAATAAATTTCATAATAGTGGTAATAAATTATTTCTTTATAAAGTTAATACTATTATTAGGGGTGTGAATAGGTTGATAAGTTTTATTTGGGGCTTTCTTTGTTTTTATTATTTTTTGTTTGATTATTGATTTCTTTGGGAAAAGTTAATGATTATTTTTTTATTAAAATAAGTTTTGTTTTTTTTAAATTATTTATAAAACTTTTAAACAGTTTATTCTTCGTTTTTTAACAAAGTTATAACATTGACCTTAATTGTTCAATTTCCTGAATTATTGAACTTCCTTCTTTCAATTCTCTTTTTATTTTTTCATAAGAGTGAATAACGGTTGTGTGGTCTCTTCCTCCAAGTTTTTGTCCTATTGTCGGATAAGGTATATTATAATCTTCCCTTAAAATATACATAATAAGCTGTCTCGGCTTGACTATTTCTTTTTTTCTGGTTTTTTTGTAAATAATTTCCGGTTCAATATTATAATAACCGGCCACGGTTTTAACAATATTTTCAATCGGAACCATCTTTTTCGGCTTAAGATTGTTCTTGACTAAATTTTTAATATCATTCAAATCCGGAGTTTTATTTTTAAGCTGGGCCTGACAGATAATGGAGTTCAGAAGTCCCTCCAACTCTCTGATACTTCCTTCAACCGAAATAGCTAAATAATCAACAACTTCGTCCGGTATTAGAAAACCGTTCTGTGTCGCCTTTTTTTTAATAATAGCAATTCTTGATTCGTGGTCGGGCGGAGAAATATCAACAATCATTCCCTGGGCGAACCTTGATTTAAGTCTATCCTCCAGTCCGGGGATAAAATTCGGGTGGCGATCCGAGGAAAAAATTATTTGCCCGCCATTTTCATAAAGGGTGTTGAACAAATGAAACAACTCTTCTTGGGTTTTTTCTTTATTTGAGAAGAACTGAATGTCGTCCATAATTATAACCCCGTGTTTTCTGTATTTTTCTTTGAAAGAACTGACGGTGTTTGCTTGAATGGAGTTTGTGTAATCCACGACAAACTTTTCCGAGGTCAGATAATAAATGCTTTTGTTCGGAAAGGTATCTCGTGTTTTGTTTCCGATGGCTTGTATTAAGTGCGTCTTGCCGACTCCCGTCGGGCCGTAAACAAAAAGGGGGTTGTAGGCTCCTCCGGGTTTTTTTATAACCGCTTGGGCGGCGGCGTAGGCCAGCTCGTTGAAAGAACCGACCACAAAGGAATCAAAATCATATCTTGGGTTAAGGTTGTCTTTTTTGTTTACAAAAAAATTATCCAAAGGGAGCTCTATTTTTCCAAAACCCGCTCCCATTTCCAGGCCTTTATTCAGAGACGGCCTTTCTTTTGAGACGACATATTCTATTGACCTGACGTTGTTTGATAAAGAGCGCAAAGTCTTCATTATAAGTTTATGGAATTTGTTCTGGAGCCAGCCGCGGACAAACTCACTCGGCACAGCCACGGAAACAATCCCTTCTTCCTGCCTCAAAACAAAGGTGTTTTTAAACCAGGTCTTAAAATTAGCCGGAGAAACACTCAACTCAATCTCAATCATGGCGCTTTCCCAGAGTTGTTGATTGTTCATACTCATATCTCTGCTATTATATCTCTTTAAGAAGACTGCCCAACTTGTCAAAAACATTGCTTTGTGTTAACAAGGTGTTTATAATGTGTGTAAAAGAGCGGTTATTTTCATGAAAAAAACTTGACAGCCGCCCTTTTAAAAATATAGTTAGCTTTCCGTGTCTAAAACATACAACCCTAAAAAAAGAAAAAGACAAAAAACCCACGGATTTTTGGTAAGATCGCGCACCCCGTCCGGGAAGAGAGTTCTTTCCAAAAGAAGGTCTAAAGGGAGGAAAAAACTCTCCGTTTGACTTCAAACTATGTCGCCGCTCTCTGTTTCAAAAAGGCCGGGAACCAAACCCTCTTTTCATATTATTGTTCCCAAAAAACTTTTTCCTCTCCGAACGGAGCGCAATCTCATTAAAAGAAGACTGCGGGCGGCTCTGGCGGATATTTTTGGGAAAAAATTCCCCCAAGAGACGATTATTGTCTATGCCGGAAAGAAAATTCTTCATAAAAAAATCGAAGAGCTTAAAAAAGAGCTCCTAAAGAGACTTTAGTTTTGGAAAATCCTGGTGTAGAATGGTTTGTGTGATTGCAAACCTTTTTAACACTCTTTTTTATAACCCTCTCTACAATGGCCTAATTCTTCTCTTGGATGTTTTCCCCTGGCTTGACTTAGGGCTTGCGGTCATTCTTTTTACTCTTCTGGTCAAACTAGCTCTCTTTCCTCTCTCTCAAAAACAGGTTAGAACACAGGTGGCTATCAAAAAAATAGAACCGAAACTTCAAGAAATAAAAGAAAAATATAAAGACAAACAAGAACAAGCTGTCAAAACAATGGCTTTATATAAAGAAGAAGGAATCAATCCCTTTTCCGGAATACTTCTTATATTTATTCAAATTCCCATTATTTTCGCCCTCTATTTTATCTTTCTGCGGGGCGGCTTTCCGGAGGTAAATAAAGATATCTTGTATTTTTTTGTTTCCGCTCCGGCAAACATAAAAATGGTTTTCCTGGGGCTGATTAATGTTTCGGAAAAAAGCGCGGTTATAGCGGCTTTGGCCGGCATAAGCCAGTTTTTCCAAGCCAGGCTCGCCGGCCCCAAAACACCGGATAAAAAAGCGGGCGGCCTGGGAGCGGATTTTCAAAGGAGTTTAAGTTTGCAGATGAAATATGTTTTTCCGGTTCTGATATTCTTTATCGCCTGGAGCATTTCGGCGGCCGTGGCTCTTTATTGGACGACCAGCAACGTTTTTATGATAGGACAAGAGCTTTACGCCAGGAGAAACTCAAATCAAAAAAATAAAAATGGACAAAACGGATAAAATCAAAGAGTTTTTGAAAAAACTCGGTGTGGAATTTGAATCGGTTGAAAAAAAAGACAGCCATCTTAACGACACCCCGAGATATGTCATCATCACACCCGAGGCGGCTTTGCTTATCGGCAACAAAGGAGAGACTCTGCTTTCATTAAGCCATCTTCTCAAAAAAATACTCTCCGGGGACGAAGAGAAAGAAGGGCGGGAAAACTATTTTATTGATATCGGAGACTACCAGAACAACAGGATAAAAGACATCAAAAATAAAGCCGTCATTTTAGGAGAAAGAGCTCGGTTTTTTAAGAAAGACGTTGAAATGAATCCGATGACATCCTATGAGAGAATGATAGTTCACTCAACTTTTGCGGATTTTTCGGACCTCAAAACGGAGTCCGTCGGCTTCGGGCCGAGCAGAAGGGTTATTATTCGCTTTCAGGAATTCCCCGATTAGACGCTCCGAACGCCTCCACCTCCTTTTTTTCCAGGACTAAAGACCAGAGTGTTCCGTCTTTTTTATTTACAAAGAAGAGGTTCTCTCCGCCCTCATCCAACCTGATTTCAAGGGCATCCACCCGCTCTCCGGACTCCAAGTTGAGATCCGACAGAAGCTTTGATTCGTTTGTTTCAACATTTATTTTCCAAAGACTGTCGGAAAAAGAAACCAGTCCTTTATACCAAATATCCGGCAGACCGATGAAGCCCGTATCTTCCGGAACGGCGCAATAGAGCGATTTTTCTTCCTCTCTCCAGGCGCATTTTTCCACCAAAGTTTCTTTGGAAAGCTTCAAACTTTTATTCTTCTCTCTCTCCCAAAACCACAGGGATACTCCGGTATTTTTGCCTAGGCTGAAGAGAACATCCCCCTTCTCATTCAGAATGTTTCCGTAAAACCCCCTTTCTCCTCCCAAAAGTTTTTCCAGATTTCCGGTGCTTGTGTTTAGCAAAAAAATAAAACCGGCCGACAGATAAGAGGGTTTTGTTCCGACGGCCAGGCTATTTTGGGCGTAGAAAATCGGAATGATTTCTTCAAGCGGGGTTTCCAGAACGACATTTTTATTTAGAGTTCCGTAGGAAGAAACAATTCCCCGGCTTCCCCCTCCCTCTTCAAGATGAAAAACATTTTGGCCGAAGACGCTCAAGCTCTTTATTCCGCTGTCAAGAAAAACTCCGGAGAGAGGAAGCGCTCCGTCTTCCGCTTCTTTTTGTATTTCCGCCGAGAAAGTTTGAATATTGTTTTCTTCGTCAACATATCTTAATAAAAACCTGCTTTCATCAAACCACCAGGAATTGACGGTTCGCAAGATGGTCGTATTCGTTATTCTTTTTGTTTCCGAGGTTTTTGTGTTCGTTTCAAAAACATTACCGGACTCTTTGTCAACAAAACGAATGGTTGTTGTTCCTTTATTCCCAAAAAGCCCAAAGCCCGATATTTCCTTGAAAGTGATTTTTCGGAGCCGCGGGAGATTTTTTCCTCCCCCCAAACCGAACTCCGATTTTTCTTCGACGCTCTCTTCTCCGGCCAAACCGTCTTCATTTCGGTTTCCGCTCCCGCCGAAGATGGGGTTCTTTTCGTCGGCGGAAAAATCATCCGGGCCGTCTTGACTTTGGCTCGCTCTCAAAAAAAACAACAACCCAAGGGTCGCTATAACCGCGATTATTATAATAAGCAAAAATTTTTTATTCATAGTCTTTTATCAGAGTCAAATTTTCTTATTTCGTTATTTCATTAACCTCTCTTCCCCCGATATCGAATCTCAAAATGTCCGGATTTATTTGGTTTAGGATGAGATAGGTGGCCAAGATAACCAGAAGCCCCAAAACGGCGGACTTTATGGTCTCTCTAGCTTCTCCCGTTGCCCCGCCGCTACTGCTTGTCATATACGTGATTCCCCCCATTGTTATCCGAATAACCGCCAGCAGAGCCGCTATGGCCAAAGTAAAAGTAAATATCTCGTTCAGGTACTCCCCCAAAGAAGGAACCCTTCCTTTCTGCAGGCTTTCAATCGGCAGGTCGGGAGAAATGGGGTCGTAAGTATCTTGGGAGAAAGCCGTATTCCAGAAAGACCAAACCGCAAAAAAGACTATAAAAAAGACAAACATTTTTTTTCCGATTTTTTTCTTCACAATGATTTTATCTTCGGGGCTTATCTTAAAACAACACTAAACGAAGCGAAAGCTTTTTGTAAAAAAGAGACGGGGTTCAAAACGGAAACCGAGACGGCGGAACTTCCCTTATTCTCTCCGCCGATGGTAATTTTGTTGGAGGTTTTGAGGTTTTCAATTTTTCTCCCCCCCACCCTCCAATCAAAAGCAAGCCTGCCCGAGTTAAAGATGTCCCGAGAGAAAAAATACGGCTCGGCCACAAATGTCGCCTCTCCCTCTTCTATGGGTACGGACCTCGCGACCTCGCTTTCTCTCAATCCCGAGAGCGGGTTTTCTTTGTAAACCAACAATTCCGGCTCGACAAAATCAAGCAAAACTCCGGCGCGGGCTTTGATGTTCGTGTTCGGCAAAGAAGCCAGAAGCAAAACGTCTTTGCTTCTTGAAACAATCTCTCCGCGCAATCGGAAAGTATCTTTACCTAAGCCGGACCGGCCCTTGTCAACTTTGTTTCCGACCGACCATTCGTAAAAAATATTTTGCGGGGAGGCCTTTTTGCCCGAATTGTCAAACATATCAACCAAAGCGACAAAGCGGACTTCGGACTGGTGGGAGGCTAAACCTTTTCCTTGGTAAAACATCGGAGTATAAACATCCGCCTCCCAAACAAGACTGGCTTCCGCCGGCCTGACACTTATTTCCTTGCTTAGAAACTCGTTTGCCCTGCGGGCGGAAACCGAAATGTTCAGGACAGAGCCCGCCGGTCCCGTTTTGGTCTCATAAAGAGTTTCTCCCACCCCTTCTTTTTTCAAAACCCCGTTTTCTCTCCATAAAATTAAAAAGCCCGCCAGGGAAACATCCGGAGAGGAAACTCTAATGGTTAGGTTTTCTCCGGGCCCTGGCGCCTCGGGAGAAAGAGCCGGAACGAGTTCCCCCGACTCTTCCAAGCTCTGCCCCCTTACCGCCAAAAGCGGCAGAAAGAAGATGATTAAAAATATTGCTGGAAATCTTTTCATCTCTTTAACTTGCCGGCCTTCTTTTTCCTGAATTTCTTTTAAGCGCTCTCTCTCGTCCGTCGGCGCTTTTAATTATACCTCGCCCGCCTTCCTTGTTCCTAGCCGGAATTCTTTCTCCCGTTGCCCCGCCGACTTTCGGAAAAACTCCGCCCGTTACTTCTTTTAGGTTAAGCCCGGTTTCATCCTCAAAGTAAGTTATCATTATAATAACCGCAACTCCCGCGGTCAGGCCGGGAAGGGCGCCGATTACCGGCACCATTTCAGAAACGAAAGAAACGGCGCCGGGGATAAATTTTGAAAGACCCTTGCTCTCAAAGCTCAAGATTTTTACATCTTTCATCCAAAACCAAAAAGCGAAAATGGCCCAGGCCACAATGGTAACTATTCTATTAAGAAAGAGCCCCGTACCGAAAAGAAAAAGCAATAAGGCTTGGAGAGCGTCAAAGGCCAGGGCAAGAAAAATCATCAAAAAGGCCGCGCCCATCCGAACCCTCTTCTTTTTGCGGCCCAGGCTATGTCTTTCTCTTTCTTCCTTATCCATCCAATTTTTCTCTTTCTTTTTGAATGGCTAATAATTGCGAGGGATCTGATGTAATAATCTGCTCTTCCGTGTATGAGGGAATGATTTTTATGGCCACATGCTTGAGGCCGGCGAAGAATATTCCCTCCCCAACCGCCGACTCCAAAAGGAGATATTTTTCTTCCTCCGTCAGGTTAAAGGTTTTTTGAACCTGATCAATGGACGAAGGCGATTGTTTCAAGAGAAGTTGGATTGAGGAATTTGTGATAATCGGCAGTCCGTATTGGGACTTCAGAAAGTCCCCGACATCCTGGGTAATGGTGGAAAGACCAAGATAATATTTTCTGCCTCTCTTGGCCAGAGAAAAGATAAAAGAAGCCGTGTCCTCGGATTTCATCATCCACCAAGCCTCGTCAATGACCAGGAGCCTCTTCTTGAGTTCTTTTCTGACGGTGTTCCAAATATGGTTGGTGATGATGTACATGGCTACCGGTTTGAGTTCGTCCTCCATATCTCTGACGGAAAAGACGACGAATCTGTTGTTTATATCCACATTGGTCGGCCTGTTGATGAAACCCGACCAGGTTCCCTTGGTATATTTTGAAAGTCTTTGGACTAACGATTCCGTTCCTTCCATTCCTGAAAGGACGAGTTCAAAATCGGACAAAAGGGGCGGCTCCACATTGGAAAAATCCGATTCCGGGGTGATGTCTTTTAAGGCGTATGTTTCCGTGATGGCTCTGTCCACGGTGGCGTCTTCTTCCGGAGAAAGCCCTCCCAACATCAACCTGAACAGACCGACCAAATTTATGATATTTGACCGGAGGACATCCGACGGAGATTCGTCTTTTCTGGCCGGAGGCAGGTCAAAGGGGTTAATGTGGTGTCCGGAGGAGAGGGAAATATCAAAGAATCTGCCGCCGGTTGCCTCGGAAAGATATTTATATTCCGACTCCGGGTCTATAACGATGACATCGGCGTCAAACATCAGCGTTCGGAGTATCTCCAGTTTTGTGGCAAACGATTTTCCCGCTCCGGCCGTGGCGAAGGTTACCGAGTTGTAGTTCTCAAGCGAGAACCTGTCAAACAAAACCAATCCGGAATTATGCCTGTTTATACCGTAAAGAACGCCTTTGTTTGAGGTTAGGTCAAAGGAGATGAAAGGGAAGACACTGGAGAGAGGCGAAGAATTCAGTTTGTTTTTAACATCAAGCTCGTCTTTGCCGATAGGGATAACGCTCTTAAAGCCTTGTTCCTGCTGGAAGAGAGCCGGTTTGATGTAAATAAGTTTTGATTCCAGAATTTGCTTTATTTCCGTTTCAATTTTGTCCAACTCGTCCTTCGTTTCTCCGTAGATTGAAATATAGAGGCCGACATCAAAAAGTTTTTCCGTGGCCTGCTGAAGCTGGTCTCTCAAGGACTCCAGATCTCTGTAAGCCGTGTCAAGCATCGGGTCTCTGACCAAACCCTTTTGCTCTCTGGCGCTTATCTGACTTTCCACTTCGGCCACCTTTTTTTGAAATTTTCTCAAGACATTGGCCGTTTCTATCGGCTCTATTGAAATGGAGACATCAAAAACTCTATCCAGGTTTATGACGGGGTCAAACCAGTTATCCGAAAGAAATCTCGGGTAAGACATGACAAAAAAAGTTCTGACAATTTTGTCTCCCAAATTAAGCTCCCGCGGTCCTATTTTAAGAGCGTTCGGCGCGATAACATCTTTCAGCTCCAAAACCCCGGATTCATATATCTCTTTCGGAAGAATCGGCGTCAAGGGTTCCTCCTCTTTCTTTTTTTTAAAAAAATCAAGAATTCCCATAAGTTTCTTTCGTTATCCGAGCCGCCCGGCCTTGTTCGCCCGGATTAAATATCTTGAAGAATAATTCAACCAATTCTCCCGTCCCGAGTTTTATGACTCTGACTCCGGAACGAATCAGGCCCTGGGAGACGACCGCGACTCTCTGCTCCAGCTGGCTGTTGTTTTCGTAGAACAAATCATCCTCGGTTGTTTTTCCTGCGGCGCTTCTTTTTTTGAAAATCTGGCCGAGAAGGCCTTTGTCGGTATTGATAATGGGGGGCTGATATCCGACAACTATGAAAAAGTTTTTTGTCATAATGTCGGTGTTTGAAGTAAACTCTTTGACAAAAGATATATATTCTCTGATTTGAAGCTTCATCAGGTCGTCTCTCTGGACAGAATATCTTTCTTCCAAGGTTTGGGTATAGGGCCTGATGTCCAACCTTCTTGATTGGATAAAAAATTGAACGGGGAAATCCAGAGAATTCAGAAAGTTCTGGAATTGCAAAAGAATGGCGCTCTGTTCGTCTCTTGACTTCAGGGCAAAATTCAAAGAAGAAGCCAGCAGAATGGTTTTAAAGGAACCGTCTTTCAAAACGACCACTCCATCGCGGATTTCTTTTATCGGCAAAAAATTTTGTGTTGGTTTTTCTCCCGCCATTATTCTTCAACTTTTTCTTTAATGTCCAAACCCCAAGCCAGGTCGTCCAGCTTGCTTTCCGACAACTTTGGCACGGAAAAAATTTCCGCTCCGACTTCCTCCGGCGTCTTGGGAATTTGTTTTTTGGGCTCTTTTTTCCATATATAGAGCTTGGCATTCATTATATATTTAAATCCCGCTTCCAGCGTAAAAATAAAAGGCTTGCTGTTTATTTTATAAAAAGCCAAAGAAAGGCTAAGAGCGATGACCGGCGCCGCAAAAAGCAGAGCCAAAAAGAGCGGAAAGACCCGGAACATGATAAAAGTAAAACCAGCACCTCCCAAGAGATAAATAAACTGCTTGAAGGAGAGCGGACCGAAAATTTTGTCTTCAACTTCTATAAATTGCGGTACTTGGTGTCTTGCCATTTTCGTTGTTTTTTCAAAAAGTAAAATTTTTAGGCCGTGAATTGCAAAATTTATTCAATCGGCTCTCTGTAGGGGTCTCCGCCCTTGTAACTTTTTTGAATAATTTTTATCTCCCCTTTTTTCTCTTCGGACTTGGCCGAAGAAAAACCGCCCTCGCTCCGGCTCCGGAGCTTTTCTTCAAAAAATTCCTCTTTTGCGGGCGGCGTTTCTTGTTCTTGTTTTTCCTCCCTCTTTTCTTCCGCGGTCTCCCCTCTCTCAATATTCCCTGCCAGAAAATCTTTGGCCTCCGCCGGAGAAAGAGCGTCTTCTTTCGGCCTATCCTCTGTCCGGGCCTTGGCTTCTTCGTCTCGGCTTTCTTCTTCCAACTCTCTCAAAACCTCTTCTCTGTTCAAGTTTTCCTCATCATGCTTCGGGGGAATTATTTCCGGGCCCGAGGTTAAGTTTTTTAGGCTTTCTCTGACATCGCTCAAAATTTTCTCGTCAACGGCCCGGACGATTTTTTCCGTCAGCTCTTCATCAATACCGAGCTTTCTTTTTACATTTCGGCGAAACTCTTTTATCGGCACGAGTCCCAGAAGAACAAAACCGGTCTCGCTCCCCAGTTTCCCGGCTTGGTCCACATGCAGGCCGAATTTCTTTCTGATATCTTCAAGCTTATCGGCCGTTTCAACCGAAGAAATGGCTTCCCGCAGGGGTTCCGGCAGTCTGTCAAAGATATCGTTTAATTCTTCGGTGTCGTATTTTTTCATATTTTTTATGTTGCGCTTGATGAACTTGAATCCGAGAATCTTATTTACGTTCGTAGCCCGCCGGGCCTGTCTTCATTCCCCGCGCTCGGCAGAACCACATTTTCCGGGTTAAGCCAATGGTTTCCGGCCGGCCCTCTCAGATAAGACTGGAAGACCGGGTCGTTTCCTCTACTCCTGTCCGCTTTCTCCCAAATGTAGGCTCCGATTCTGGCTTTTTGCGTTCTGTTTAATTTCTCCGACCTCTGCAGGATTCCGAAGTCCGAAACTTGCAGTCTGTCCAGAATCTCTCTTCTGACCTCTGTTTCCGCTCCGCTTCCGGTGGTAAATATCTCTCCGCCCAGATCTTTAAATTCTTTGTCATCCATTTCGTCCATTAACCTGATGGCTTCAGCCGGCCCTCTCCTCTCCTCTTCGCCCCCGGGAGAAATTCCAAGGGCTATCTTCAGGTTCGCTTCCCGTTCTCTCGCTTGGGCCTCATTTAAAGCCTTCCTTCCGCCCTCGTCCGTTTTTTCTTTATCTTCAACGCTCAACCGGCTTCTTAGATTGTTTATGCGTCCTTCTATTTCTTCCAAGGAAAGCCCCTCCTCTTGCCACCTCTCCCGAAGAGAGTTTTCCAGAGCCGCTCTGTTTCTGTGGCTCATCTCGCTATGCGCCTTTTGCTGTTCTCCCGGGCTCAAGTTCCTTAAGAATCTGGCTTGCGCCTCCGGATCACTCGCCCTCTTTTTAAGGCCCTCTCTTAATCTCCTTGTTCCGGCTTCAGTCGCGTCTTTTCTTGAGATCTCTCCTCCAAATTTGGCAGAGCGGCCTTTGCCTGCCGCAGTTTCCAGACCGCGCGCCAGGCCCGTTACCGCCCTAAGAGTTAGGCGACCCGCGAAATCATCGCTGTAATCCCCGCTTTCTTCTTGGGTTTTTCTGAATTTCTCCGCCTTTCCTCCCACAAACTCGGCCGCTCGGCCTACGGTGTTCCGGCCAATGAGCCCTTGGGCCTGTTTTTGTCTTTTGCCGATAAATCCGCCGAGCCTATTCGTCCAAACCGTGATTTGCCCACCGCCTGAAGCCGAGGTTTGTTTTGCCAGAACAATGGAGCTGATGATTAGACCGAGAATAATGGTGTAGTTGACAAAAACAATCATGTCATTCGCCAGCCCGCCGATAATGGCGTCATTGAAACTGGCCAAACTGAACTCCTCCGGCGTGTAATTGAAAACCCCGGCCAAAGCGGACTTAAATCCGGGATTGCCGATTATGAGAATAATGACAAGAGTCAAAATCATATAGAGCGGAGCAAAAAGAAGCTGGCTCCACAAGGCCTTCCACCATTGGTCCGACCAGCTCTTCATTCCTTGTATGGCCCAGCCGGCAAAGCCCACCGGCGAGAGAATCATCAGAATGATGAGTATAACCAGCCTCATTAAAAGAAGAAGAGCCACCGTAAGAAAAACAAAAGTCAATATGAAAATGATAATGCTTGCGAATATGGAAATCAGCACTATACTGCTTGACTCCAATGAATTCGCACTGGCCGCCTTCCGAACATCGGAATCCAAGCTAAAAATAGTCTGCATTTTCAGATGTTGCATAAAAATACCGGATATTCCGACATTCACTATATCAATACCGCGCGAAAGGTCCGCGTTTGAAACCTCTTCCCCGGACCCACCCGCCTCAACCTCGGATGAAAAACCAATCCCCTCAACAAAAGGATGCCCCGTATTCGCCTGGACATTTTTGATTTGATTGTAAACGCTCAAGGTTGTTATGTTTGAAGCGTCAATTAAAACTCCGGTAAAGAAAAAACTGAAGTTAACCAAAAGCGCGGCCACAATGACATTCACCAGGGTTTTTTTCAGATTGCTTCCTAGTCGCAGAATGGTCGAAACTCCGATATAGACGATTGTAAAGATAAAACCGATATTCAAAATGTCCCTGATAACCTCCCAGGCCACCTTAATGCCCTCGTTGTGGTTGATAAAGATTGACATTTTCTGAACGGTCATAACAATGGCAAAGTTCAAGAAAATTCCGGCCATTTCCAAAAATCTTCCAAAGAAAGCCAAAAGCAAATTAGCCAGAGAAGCAAATATCTGTTCGGCGATACTGCCGCCGGTGGCCCACTCAAAGAGAGCGAGGCCTGGGCCGATAACGGGAATAGCCCCAATCTCAAACTTCGCGCTCGCCTCTCCCGCGGGAATGAAGACAAACAGCAAAAGAAGCAGATAAGGCCAGCATCTCAAAACACTCTTTATTTTTTTCTGAAGAAGATTTTTCATTTTCAAAACGGCCATTCAATAAAAACCGCGTTCGTTCTTTCCTGAACATTTCTAAGAGAGCCGTCTCTGGCTAGGGCGCTTACCATAAAACCGACGAGCTCGCCCTTTCTTGGTTTCCAGTTTTGGAGAGGGGAGGCTTTGACATGCGGGCCGATGAGCTCTTTGACGGTGCTTGCGGGCGGATTTGAGCTAAGTTCTTTGCAGACCTGCCCGGGGCGCAACCACTCATATGTCCCTGCATACCACTTGCCTTCAATTGAAGCCAGAACCCAGGGGTTCCCTTCAACCCCGTCTTTCTCCGGCCAAAGCCCTTTCTTTGTGTGGTCCAAACAGATTTCTCCTTCTTTAATGGAAATATTTGACTTGTTCAGTTTGGATGCTTCTTTCCAAGCGCTGATATTCGTATGGAGCCAGACGACGTCATTTAAGGTCTTGGGGGCCTTCGGCGAAGGGTTGTCTCCGCTGAAGCTCGTGCTTCCCCCGCCGCCATTATCATTATTATCATTGTCTCCATCGCCCTCTTTTTCGCTTTTGTCTCCCGCTCCCAAGCACCCGGAATCAGCCGGGAAATCTATCAAACCGTCGGAGTCGTTGTCTTTTCCGTCAGAGCAGGCCGGAGGAGCGGTTTCTCCCGCCTCGCTTGCTTCCGTATTATCGCTTAGATTTCGGCACCCCGAATCAAAGAGGTCAATCTTTCCGTCTCCATCATTGTCAATTCCGTCGGAACACTCTTTTGCCTCTGTCGGATTTTCGTCGGGGTTTGGAATTTTAATCAAAACGCAGATTTGGTTCCCGTTTCCTTCGTTTGAGTTGTTGAAAACTCCGATGTTTTCCGCGCCCGTCCCTCTTTCTCGGCAGACCTCAACCGTTGTTCCGGGGACGCATTCGTCTATGGAAATATTCCAGTAAGCGCAAATTTCCTCCGCGGTCTCTCCCGCATCGCAAATGCCGTACTTCTCGCAGGAGTCAAAGTTTAGGAGCTCCTCTTCCGAGCCGGCTCTTGCTCTCGGGTCAAAACCGAACAATCCTTTGTCGGAAAAAATATCACCGATGAGTTTTGAAAGAAGCCCGCTGATAAGCTCGTTTATTTCATCGGCCTGCTCTATTCTGTTCTGGCCCGAACCCAAAACTTTGTTCAACTGCTCGTTTATGACGCTTCCGGGCGTGTTTGTCTGCAGACCGGCTCGGCAGAGCCAGGAACCGACGGGCCTTTCAACCGTAAATAAGCCCGTTTCTTCATCCGTTAAAAGCGGCGGGTTTAAGCACTCTGCTTCTCCCACATTGTCGTACCATATTCCTCCCGCTTTGCACTGATAAGCTTCTCCCGGGCAAGTGTCCCAAGACAAAAACCCGGAGCCCCAGGTCAGTTTGGAGAGTTCTATCTCTTTTTGCCCCTGGATGGTAACCTCAAGATCCGCCACCGCTTTTGTCGCGGCATTATAGGGACTGCTTCTTGAAACAAGCTCTCCCCAGGCGCTCCAACCTCCATCGTAAAAATCTCCGCCGATAAAGTTTTCTATATTTTGAGCAACCTCCGACAAAGTACAAGCCGCTCTTTTTTCGGGAATATTTACTCTGGCCAGAAGCGTCTTGATTTGGAGTTTAAAGGGGTCGCAGATGTAGCCGAAATCCGTAGTGTTTATATATTCGCCGATGGTTTTGTCGGTTACTCCCTCCAGAAATTGCCCGACATTTTGAACATACTTCGGTCCTCCGCCACCCGACCGGCCGTTGATCCAGTCCGTCGTGGATTTGATGGTCTCTTCAATTAAAATATTTGCTCCGATAAAAGCCAGCTGGTCCAGACAGCCCTCTTTGTTTCTTTCGGCTTTTTCTTTGACCGGCACTTCTCCTCCCGGAAGGATTCCTCCCAAAAACCCCCCGATCTTGTCCAGCACTCCCGCGCAGTGGAGAGCCACACCTCCCGCGCCCCCAAGCAAGGTCTTGGTGTCTATGGCCTCGGCTTTTGGGGAGAAAGAGACGAAAGAGGTCATTCCCGAAAGAATTATCAAAAATGTCAGGATTATTTTTTTTGCTCTTGTCATTTTTGCTCTCGTCATTTCTTTGTTACTTATTTAAAATCACTCCCGGCTCGTCCGTCTTGAATACAACGCCCTTGGCGGAAAGATAGTCTTTCAGGTCGCCTATGGCCTCCAAGAAAGCTTCCGAGCTTTTTGAATAACTTCCGAGTCCGAGAACCGCCATAAGCGGGTCGTTTTTTATTTCCGTTATCTTCAGCATGCCGTCTATGACCTTGTTATGGTTATTAATCAGAAAGAGATGCAGGCCAGCTATTTCGGCGGGCACTCCGATGAATAAGTTTTCCGACAGAATTTCTTTGTTCAGACCGATAATCTCCAGAAGTTCCGGAATTCCGAGAGCCCCTTCCGTTTCAAAAATTCTGGCTATCTCCCGAAGCTCATTTTGCCCTCCTCCCTTTTTCAGATTCAGAGCCAGCTGGTTGCCGTAATTTTTTAAGGTTGTTTCATTCGTTTTTTCCGAAATCTTGAGCTCCGAGAGGCGGTATTCTTCCGCTTCCGGCACGGCAGAAATGTTTGCGGCTAAAAAATTGTAAAGAGCTTCGGACTTATCTCCCCGGAAAACGGGGTTTGTTGAAAGTTCCGCGTATCCGGTAAAAAGGTCCCGTCCGAATTTTTCCGTTGCCGAGAGACCCTCCTCTTCTTCCGGCGGGCTGTCTTTTTTGGGGAGCTTGTCGTCCGGCCCGGCTTTCTTCGGGTCTCTTCCCGCCCTTACTTCCTCTCCGTCCGAAAGGCCGTCCCCGTCCGAATCTGGGTTGTTCGGGCCCGTTCCCCAGAGAGCCTCTTCCCAGTCCGGCAGGCCGTCTTTATCCAAGTCTTTGGCCGCCACTTTTTGAAGCTCCTCGTATTTTGCCGACAAATCTTCGTCCAAATTTTGTTTTGAGCCTTGGGCGGAGGGCCTTTCTTCTTTTTGTAAAACGCTTGCTATGGTCAAAGCAGCTACAACAAACAAAACCGGCAAGATAACTTTTTTGCTTGGTAAAAATCTCATTTCTTTCTCACGGCACTCTGGGTAATTATATCAGACAAAAACGAAGCAATCACAAGCTTTTTTATGCTTGTGGATAAGAGCGGAGGTTGTGATATTATCTCTTTATGTTTTCCGGAGTAATTCTTTTCAAAAAGAAAAAAACCGCTTTCTTCTTGGTTGTTTGCGTCCTTCTTTTTTTTACGATTCCGCCCCTTGCCTCGGCCGCCCCCTTTTCTTTTTCTCTCGGCTCCTTCGGAGGGAAAATAACTTTTGCCACTCCCTGTTTAAACGGCGGCGTGGCCTTGGTAGTTTCCCCGCCCTCCTCCGGTGTTTTTCTCTTTCAAACCGGGCGGTCCAAACTTTACAAGGAATTTATGCTTAGGCCGGGGGTTTCCGTCGTCGGAAATTACTCGTTCGGCGGCTTTTGCCTGCTCACTCCGTTTTTTGGGATTCCCGTTCAGGGCACTGTTAGGAATATCGGGACTTCGTCTTTTTAGCCAGCTCCAGCCATTCTTTGGGCTTGAGTCTTTCGGCCCGAATATTTTCCGACAGCCCCATTTCCTTAAAAATCCGGCTTGGTTCAAGACCAATCTCTTTCAGATTGTTTAGAAGTTTTTTTCTTTTATGAGCGAAGCCGCTTTTGACCAAGGTAAAAAATTCCTTCTCGGGGAAATTTTTGAAAAAAGTCTGGCTGATCTCGTCTATCAAAAGAATGGCCGAATCAACCTTGGGTTTTGGGGAAAAGAATATTCTGGAAACCTTTTTGATGTACTTCGGTTTGCCGTAAGCTTTGACGCTTATGGAGAGAAGACTTTCCTTGCCGTCTTTTGCCGTGATTCTTTCGGCCACTTCTTTTTGGAGGAGGAGGACCATCATCTCGGGCCGGTTTTTCGCGGACAGGAATTTTCTGATGATTTTTCCGGTGATGTTGTATGGAATGTTGGAGACGAGCTTGTACCCTCCCTTATTCAAGCGCGGAATGTTTAAGCGGGGGTCTAAGATATCTCCGTGGATTAAAATCAATTTTTCACTTTCTATTTCTTGGGCGAATTTTTCTCTCAAAAAATCAAAAAGCCCATCATCTTTTTCCACGGCGATGATTTTCTTGGAATTTTTCAAGAGCCCCCCGGTCAAAATTCCTCTCCCCGGCCCAACCTCAAGAATAATATCGTCTTGACTCAAACCAGCCGCCCCGACAATGTCAGCGACAATCTTCTCTGAAGTCAAAAAATTCTGCCCCAATGACCTTTTAGCCCTCATAATAATTTGAGAGGTCGGACCTCTCAAATCCATTCAAGTATTAATTCCTTAATTTCGTCCTCTTTTCTTCCTCTATCAATAATCTCCAAAATAGATCCATTTGCAAACTTCCTATAATCACCCACTGACTCGAATTGATTTAAGATTATATCTTTTCCAGAACAAATGTTTTGATCACGCCAAGGTTTTCCCAAGTATTCACTCCAACTTGACCTCACCATTTGAGAGGTCGGACCTCTCAAATTATGTTTTTTATCATTTAAATTTACATATACACTCAAATGATTTAGGTAATCATCCCTGCTTATGTGTACTGATTTAAATTTTCCTTGAAACAAAACGCCAGTACGCTTATATTTTTCGTTAAAATACAAAGTGTATCCGACCCCAAGTCTCTTCATAAATTCGCTTATACCCCGATCAGTTTTTTGTTTAAGGATGAGGTGATAGTGATTTGGATTAAGGCAATAAGCAACAAGCTCAACTATTTGAGAGGTCGGACCTCTCAAATTTCTTTTTTCTTTGTTAATTTGTAAATTTTGTCTATAAAGACTGCCAATCGGATCAATGGAATTGAATTCAACAAGACTTGTTATAAAACGATCAGAATCAAACTTATCCATTGTTATTTTTCTCTTGTCCACACCCCTATTGTAGATGTGATAATATTCATCATTTACTAGCGGATTTCTTCTCATATAATTATTATACCTAATTTTTATTAAATTGAGAGGTCGGACCTCTCAATGGGGTTTAGTCGAGGTGGATGGTGTTTTCGTTTGAGGTGTTTTCATTCGGGAAGTTTTCCTCTTCCAGGATATCTTCATCAAACTCCGTCAGGAATGTTGACGGCAAGTTTGGCTTGCGGTGCCCGTAGATGGTTCTTTGGTTGGAGTAAGTCAGATAAACTTTTTTTCTGGCTCTTGTCAGGGCGACATAAAAAAGCCTTCTTTCCTCTTCCTCGTCTTCTTTCTCTTCTTCGCCGTTATGCGGAAACAGACCTTCCTCCATGCCGGTTACAAAAACATAATCAAATTCCAGCCCCTTGGAAGCGTGGATTGTCATAAGCTTTACTCCGTCTTTGTTTCGAGTTTTGTGGTCCAGGCTGTCCGCTTCGCTTGCCAAAGAAGCTTCTTCCAAAAGTTTTTGGATTCCCTCTTCCGGAAGAAGGTGGTCGTATTTTGCTCCGAGAGTTGCGAGCTCCTTGATGTTTTCAAGCCTTTCGCGGTCTTCTTCCGTCCCCTCTTTTAATTTTTTCAGAAGATTTGATTCTCTAATGATGAATTTGACGGTCTCCGAAGGCTTTCCCTCAAGCGCTCTCTCTTTGATTTTCTTCAAAAGTTTGTAAAAATCCTCAACCCTCTCCTTCGTTTTTTGAGGGAGGCTGTCGGTTTTTCCTGAAAACATTTTTATAAGAGTTACCTTGCCGATACCCCGTGGCGGGACATTCACCACGCGTTTTATGTCGGAAAGGCTGTCCGGGTTTAGGGCGGCCCTAATAAAAGAAATGACATCTTTGACTTCTTTTCTTTCAAAAAATCTTGTCCCCAGGACCTGATAAGGAATTCCCTTCATCAAAAAAATCTCTTCCAAATTTCTGGATTGAAAATTTGCGCGGTAAAAAACGGCCACTTCGCTTGGGCGAATCCCCCGCCTTAAAAGAAAGGCCGAAACCCCTGAAACAAAGCCAGCCTCCTCTTTTTCGTCATAGGCGCCGAAAAAACCTATCTTTTCTCCCTCTTCGTTTTTTGTGAAAAGGTTTTTTTCGTAGCGATTCTTGTTTTTTTTGATAATCAGATTTGAGGCCTCAATAATTCTTTTGGTTGAACGATAATTCTGCTCCAGCTTTATTGTCTTGGTATTTCGAAAATCTTTTTCAAAGCCGAGAATGTTTCTAACACTTGCGCCTCGCCAGCTGTAGATGTTTTGGTCAACATCGCCGACGACAAAGATATTTTTGTGTTTCTCCGAAAGAAGGCTGGCGATTTTGTACTGCGCTTTGTTCGTGTCCTGATACTCGTCAATGTGAACATAATGCCATTTATCTTGATAGAAATTTCTGACCGCCCTATCTTTTTCCAAAAGCCCGGCCGTCTCCAGAAGAAGATCTCCAAAATCCAAAGCATTCTCCCTCCTGATTCTGGCATCGTACTTTTGCCATGTTTTGGCCACGACTTTGCCCCAAAAATCGTCCCCTGCCATTTCTTTATATTCTTCGGCCCCAATAAAATCTCCCTTGGCTCTCGATATGGCGGCGAGGACCTTGCCCGGGTTTATCTGCTTCGGGTCATATCCCGCCTCTCTCAAAGATTCTTTGACCGCCCTCAAAGAATCATTTTTGTCAAAGATATTAAAATATTTTGAAAGGCCGAAGGCTTTGTGATTTTCTCGAAGGATATGGGCTCCCAGAGAGTGAAAAGTGCTGACAAAAGGCCTTTCGCCCCGTTCTTCTCCATAGCCCGAATATGGATTTTTTCCGATGAGAGCAAAAATTCTTTCCCGCATCTCCTTGGCCGCTTTGTTGGTGAAGGTTATGGCGAGAATTTTATCGGGAGCAATGCCGGATTTTATAAGATTATAGATTCTCAAGGTTATAACCCTGGTTTTTCCGGCTCCGGCTCCCGCCAAAACCAGAAGCGGGCCGCTTTTGTGCTCGGTCGCTTCTTTTTGCGGAGGATTCAGCTCTTTCAGTTCCTTGGGCATCATATTTCCCATTGAGTATATCGGAAAAAGGCCTGTTTTTCCTTATCCACATCGGTATTGACTTTACCCGGCTATTGCCTATAATCCGAATGTAGTGAGAATTGCTGAACCTGAAATGGCTCTATGAAGCCATAAATCGTCTGAAAATCGGAATTATTACATAAATAAGGGCTTATTCAACCGAAAACAGAAGAACCTGATTTTAGCGGTTTTTTTCTACCAAGAAATCAGGCCATAAATTCAGAGGGGAAAGCCGCGTTTTACGCCAAAGTCGTTTTGGTTCTTTTCGTTTTTCTTTTTCCGCTCCGCTCTTATGCCGGGGGTTTCTCTTTTTTGGACAATATTTTTACCAAAACGGAAGCGAAATCCGTAAAAATTGAGAATTCCCAAAACATGGCTCTTCTTCAGGCGGCTCTAAACATAGACCCGTCTGTCGTAAAAGGCGGCGGGGATATTACCATTGTCGGAGGGACTTCCCTTCTTCCGGAAACCGGCCCGTCCGGCTCTCTGGCCGACATTGAAGACGCCCCCAACTCTGACCAGATTAGCGTTTATGTTGTAAGAGAAGGAGACTCTTTGTCGCAGATTGCCCGAATGTTCCGCGTATCGGTTAATACCATTCTTTGGGCCAATGATCTTAAAAATGGCTCCGTCATCAAAGAAGGCCAGACTCTGATAATTCTTCCCGTCTCCGGCGTCAGACATACGGTTGTTTTTGGAGAAACGGTCAAAGCTATTACGGCCAAATATAAAGGACACTATGAAGAAGTGCTTGCCTACAACGGTCTTTCTTTGGAGTCTGTCGTCAAGCCGGGCGACATTATTGTCATTCCGGACGGAGAAATTTCAACGCCAAAAACAACCGCAACCAAGACGGTTACTTTGCGAGAGGCCGGCGGCCCGAGTTATGAGGGATATTATATGAGGCCAATCAGCGGAGGGCGAAAATCACAAGGTCTTCACGGCTATAACGGCGTGGACCTTGCCACAAACTTCGGAGAGCCGATTTTTGCCTCGGCTTCGGGCCAGGTTATTATCAGCAAAAGTTTCGGCTGGAACGGAGGCTACGGAAACTATATCGTCATAAATCATGACAACGGAACGCAAACTCTCTACGCCCACAACTCAAAAAATATCGTCTATGCCGGGCAAGCCGTCGTCCAGGGTCAGGTTATAGGTTATGTCGGTTCAACCGGTAAATCCACCGGCAACCATGTCCACTTTGAGGTGCGTGGAGCGAGGAACCCGTTTTAGGTTCAAGTTTTGAGCTTCTGACCCGGAGCTAAAAGCCAAAACAGCCGAATTGGTCTAAAGAAAATTGAAAAAGACAAAGCCCCGTCGCGCTTTGCGCGGCGGGGCTTTGTCTTAGTAAAATATTTTCGGCCGGTATTGCAGAGCTTCCATAATATGGTCCTCCAAAATTTCGTTGGAATTTTCCAGGTCGGCGATGGTTCGAGCCAATTTTATGACTTTATGATAGAGACGGGCTGAAAGTTTGAGAGTTTCGGCTGAAGCGGAAAGTTTTCTCTTGACCTCCTCTCCCAAATGCAGGAGGCCGGTGATTTCCTTAACCCCCATTTCGCTGTTGGTTTTTATAGGAAGCCTTCCGAATCTCTCTTTTTGTTTTTTTCTGGCCGAGGCGACCATCTTCAAAATCTTTTCAGACTCTCTATTTTCGTTTTTTTTCGTCAATTCTTCATAACAAACTCCCGAAACTTCCACCCACAAATCAATTCTGTCCATAATCGGCCCCGACAGCTTCTTTTTATATCTTTCTATGGAAATCGGACTGCACGAGCAGGTTTTATCCGTGCCGAAATTACCGCAGGGGCAAGGATTCATGGCGGCTATCAGAATGAAACTGGCCGGAAACTTGGCTTTGCCTCGAGCCCGAGAAATTGAAACAACCCTGTCTTCCAGAGGTTCTCGCAAGGAATCCAGGACCCTTTTATCAAATTCCGGAAATTCATCCAGAAAAAGAACTCCGCGATGAGCCAGTGTAACCTCTCCGGGTTTCGGATAGGAACCTCCTCCGACCAGAGAGACATAAGAAGAAGTGTGATGCGGAGAACGGAAAGGCGGAGAAGTTATCAAATCACTCTTTAGTTCTCCGGCTACCGAATAAATCGCAGTCATCTCCAAAACTTCGTCGAAATCAAGAGCCGGCAAAATTCCGGAGAAGGCCCGGGCCAGCATGGTCTTTCCCGTTCCGGCCGGCCCGTACATAGCGAGATTATGCCCGCCGGCCGCCGCTATCAAGAGGCCTCTTTTAGCGTCATTCTGCCCCTTGATGTCTCCAAAATCCAGATTGTTCCGATTTTTCTCGTTTTTTATTTTTCCCTTGGGAGCCGGAGAAACGAGCTTCTTTTGAAGAAGATGTTCTAGAACTTCGTTCAGACTTCCAAATCCGAAGATTTTTATTCCGCCCATCAGACTGGCCTCGTAAACGTTTTCTTCAGGTAGAAAAATTTCCTCAAAACCCTCTTTCTTCGCTTTCATTATAATAGGCAGAACCCCCTTGATTTTTCTTAACTTGCCGTCCAGAGAAAGTTCTCCCAAGAAAAGTTTTTTATCGGGGTCAAATTCTATATCTTTGCTTGAAAGAAGATATGCCACGGCGATGCCAAGGTCAAAAGAAGGCCCCTCTTTTTTGAGGTCGGCCGGAGCCAGAGAAACAACCACTTTCTGATTTTTGTTTTTGGGAGACTTAAATCCGGAATTTTTAATGGCCGCCCCGACTCTGTCGCGCGACTCCTCAACCGCCTTGTCGGGAAGCCCGACAATGTTAAAAGCATGAAGGCCTTTGGACAGGTCAATCTCAATTGAAATTATTTCTCCGCCGAGCAGAACACTCTGGGCGCTGAAGACTTTAGCGAACGACATTCTCGCTATTTTATTATTTTATTTTGCAAAAAACTTGTCGGAATGTTTATAAAGCGAAATTGCTACGGGAATGGGAAAAAATGGAGAAAGCCCTTCGACTAAGCTCAGGGTAAAGTGAAAAACCTCCATTTATCATTTACCTTAGCTTGTCGGCGTTTTCAACTTTGGTCCGAGCGGATGGATTGGCCAGAAGTCTGTCCTGCGGGATGGGGGTACCGTCCACTTCGTCAAGGCCGTATGTTCCATTCTCTATTTTTTTCAGAGCCCTTTTGACATTGTTGTATCTGATCTCAAGCTCTTTCAAAGCGGCGCTGTTTTCTTCGTATTCTTCAATAACATCGGACAATTCGTTCCGGTCCGCTCCCGTTTTGTCCCACTCTTCCGGCTTTGCTTCCCAGTCGTCTTTATTGTCGGGGTTTATTCTGCCGATTCGGGACAGCTCTCTTTGCAAAACTTGGAGTTTCTTCTCCAGCATTTTTCTGAATTTTTCAACCTTTTCTTTTTCCATATTCCAAGAATTCTATCAAAAACTTCGGCTCTTGCCTATTGTTTGTTTTCTTCTTCCATCATTTAATATTCGGTCAATACCGGCTAGTTTTTAAAACGGCCCGCGGAAAGCCTTTCAAAAACTTCTATCAGAGTGCTTTTGTCCGTTGTGATAACGAGATGCCTTTGGTCCGGGAAAGAATAAACCAAGGCCGTCCCTTTGCCATCGTCCTCCAGTATTCTGGCATCTCTGTTGCGCAGAACAATGTCTTTGAATTTTCCCTCAAAAACGGAACTACTCTCGGCCTCAACCGAAGGTTTGGAATTGTAGAACATCGGCCAAAGGTCATCCAGCATGAATTTTTCCCAGGCGATCATTCTGCCGAAGGCCTTGTCAAAAGACTTGACTCTAAAAAGAAGAAATCCCTGATTACCGTCAAACGAATGAGCTCCAAGCATGAAATCTTTCTCAAGAGAACGAATAAAAATTTCTCCCGCTCGAACCTCAAGAAGGTTCAGGAATTCATCCGCCTTCAGCGCCGCCTTTATGCCCTCCTTTTCTCTCTCCAGGAGAAGGTTGCTGATGGCTCCGAGCGGAAGTTCGGCGGAGTTTCTTTCCTGATTGATTTTTTTGAGAAGCTCTATTCTTCCCAGAGCGCTTATATCAATTTCCCGGAAGGAGTTGGCGAAAATTATTGATGAGGCCGCCCCTGTTTCTTCCGGCCCTTTCTCGCTTTTCCTGAAAAACAAGCTTCCCAAAACCGCCATCATGCCCAAGGCAAAAAGAATGACGGAGAAGACAATGAAAAAGCGATTACTTCGACTTTTTCCATCCTTGCTCAAACTTTTTAATTTTTGCTCTCCTCTTTCAGCTCTTTTTTTCCCTTCAGCCATGGCGATATCGGAAAGACTCGTTCCGCTCTTTATCAGACCGGCCACATCGTCGGCGTAGGTTCTGATTGATGTCTTTTTTTTCGTCCCCTTCAAGTCTTTATTCAAAGTCCGGCCTTCTGCCTTCGTCGCGAGAGGTCGCGGCGCGGCGCCATTTTCGAAAGGCCGCATTTTGTTGGGAGTTTTTTCCATTTCTCCATCTTGTTGATTTTCGGCGGGACTTGTATTTATCTCGGACTCTTTTTCGTTTTTTTCTTCCTCGGGCATACAAATCTATTATAACTTGTTTTTGAGCTTCGCCCGAGGCGGACAGGTATTTTAAGAAGATTTTAGGGGGAGTTTTTGTGCTTGACAGAATGTGGCACAGTATGATATAATATAGGTAGATTGAACATTGAAGTTTTGAGAGGTCCGACCTCTCAAAACTTCAAACGGGCTCAGGAAAAGAGTTCTAGTAATGGCC
>PCTS01000034.1:0-863 GCA_002771565.1 Candidatus Campbellbacteria bacterium CG22_combo_CG10-13_8_21_14_all_43_18 | reverse complement strand
CATTGATATACCCGGTGGCAACGAGCGCAGTGCTCAAGTCTTAAACTCCAGATGGAGACCGGAAAAGATTTTCTTGCCTGAGGGCGAGGAGGAAGAGATGAAGACGATGATCTTGAATGCTTTCTCCCTCAACATGATCGCGGCCTTCCCGGCCACGATCAATGTTGAGGAAATCTCGGTGGCGGAGGCCTCCGAGATGGCCGCGGACGCCGAGTCCGCAGTCGGTCATACCGACACCGCGGCGGTCTTCTCGACTGTCCTCGGTGTTGAGGTCCCGGCCAACCGGGCCACCGTCAGCCTCGGAGCTGGCGACGTGGTCGTCGTGGGCCAGTACCGTGGCCCGCGTATGCCGGAGGGGGAGACGACCCTGCCGGAGGGGGCGACGATAAAGTGGCTCCTCGTCTCGGCCTCCGACCGAGACGAACTGAGTGCACTCGTAGAGAGGGCTCAGTTCAGAAATACGATCCTCGACATAGTCGCCTTTTTGGGCGACGACATCGGGGAACTCTCCGAGTTGGCCCAGGAGAAGATTCGGGCCATGCGCGGAGAGAAGATTTCCTAGGACTCGTGGGCGGCCCAATCCGACTTAGGTCGGTGCGGGTCGCCCAGCTGTCATCCGATGTGTATCGGATCTGATGAGCTCCAGCCTTCGTCAAGACTATGGCGGACGCTGTGCAAGAGCGAAACAGCCTTGTTCTTTAAAAACTTCACAGCCCAAATCTGTATATAAATTTCTTGTATCTAGATTGGAGACTTTTGAGAGGTCCGACCTCTCAAAACTTCAAATGGGCTCAGGAAAAGAGTCCTAGAATGAATGGCCAATTGAGGCATCGATTTATCCGGTGGCGACGAGCGCAGTGCTC
>PCTS01000040.1 GCA_002771565.1 Candidatus Campbellbacteria bacterium CG22_combo_CG10-13_8_21_14_all_43_18 | reverse complement strand
GAGCGTCCGCGCCAAACTCTTTTACAAGATTAAACGGGTCAACAACATTGCCTATTGATTTGGAGATTTTCTTGCCTTGAAGATTAATGAAACCGTGATAGAAAACTTTATCGGTATTTTTAACCCCGACAGACTTAAGCATTGCCTGCCACATTAGAGACTGGAATCTGACCTGGTCTTTGCCGGCAAATTGAATTGTCTCTCCATCTTCCCAGAATTTTTTGAAATTTCCTTTTTCGTCTCCCGGCCAACCCAGAGCTGAAATATAGTTGACGAGAGCGTCAAACCAGACATACATCACATGTTCGTCATCTTCCGGCACCGGCACCCCCCAGGTCATACGGGACTTCAGGCGGGAAATTGGAAAATCCTCCAGACCTTCCTTGACGAAATTGATGGCCTCCTCTCTACGCCACTTTGGGGTGATTGTCTTCGGGTCATTTAAGTATTCCAGAAGAAAATCCTGATACTTCCCGAACCTGAAAAAATAATTTTCTTCCTGCACTTCCTCCAAGGCTCTGCCGGGATGGTTCGGACATCCATCTTCTTTAATTTCGCCCTCTTTGACAAAACGCTCGCACGAAAGGCAGTAGAGTCCTCTGTATTTCTTTTTGTAAATGTCCCCATTTTTGTCCGCCAGCTTCCAGATATGCCGGGCCGCCTTGATATGGTGTTCGTCTGTCGTTCTAATGAAATTGTCGTAACTCAAGTTTAGAGCTTTTTTCAAATTATCAAATTTAGGAGCGAGTTTGTCCGCATATGTTTGCGGGGAAAGCCCTTCTTTCTCCGCGGCCTTCAAAATCTTTTGGCCGTGTTCGTCCGTACCAAAATTAAAAAAGACCTGATGGCCCGAAAGCCTCTTAAAACGGGCAAAAGCGTCAGCCTGAACAATTTCCAGAGCAAAGCCGATATGCGGAGGGGCATTGATGTAAGGCAGGGTGGTTGTAAGATAAATCCGTTTTTTCATCTTGGCTAAGCCGGGACAAAAACAAAAAAGAGACCGTCAAAGGAAATTTCTTCGGAGAGCGAAAAACGGGAAGAAATTTCAGGCATTTTCTTTTCCCGCGGGAATCAAAGACGCTTTATTTTCATTGATTCATTTGGCCTCCTTTGCAATTTGTTTTTCCAGGATTTTTTTATTCTCCGTCTCAATGTCACTGATAAATTCCATGATAACGGTGGCAATCGGCACGGATAAAATGATGCCCAAAAAGCCCGCCAGCCTGCCTCCGACTATAAGAGAGAGTATGACAAAAATCGCCGGTAGTCCAGTAACCTTTTTGACGACCAGAGGAAAAATCAGATGATTTTCAAACTGCTGGATAATTACGTAAAGTCCCATAACAACGAGACCCAACGTTGCCCCGCCTTGGGCAAAACCCAAAATAATTGCCGGAATGGCGGACAAAATGGGGCCGAATAAGGGAATAAGCTCAAAAAGGCCGGCCAAAACCGCAAGCAGGAAGGCGTATTTGATGTTAAGAACGGCCAAACCCAGGTAACTCAAGATACCGATAATCAGAGCCAAAACCAGTTGGCCCTGCATCCAAAAACCGATTTTTTTCTGAGATCTTCTCCACAAATCAATAATATAATTCTGGTGCCCGGCCGGAGCGATAACCCTAAGGAAATTATCTATGCCGTTTTTCTGAACCGCCAGATAGAAGGAAAGAACAATAATCAAAACAAAAGACAAAGCCCCGCCGAAAATGACGCTGACGGTTTTCCAGAATCCTTCGGTAACATTGCCGATTATTTTTTGAAATTGGTTAATGAGGTCCTGAAGGGAAAGATTGTCGGAAATATTTTGGACGGCCGGATTTAAAATGCCCAAATCTTTGCCGCTGACGGGACTCCAAAAATCAATGCTGTTGACGAATGTCGGCAGATTATTCACAAAGTTGGAAACTTCCCTGAACAAAGGCGGAATAAAAGAATAAAAGAGAGCAACAAAAATAACGGCCAAAAGAAGATAAATGAGAATGACGGAAAGAAGCCTCGGAACTTTGCGTCTCTTTAGCCAATTGACCGCAGGCTCAATGGCCGAAGCAATGACAATAGCCGCCAAAATAACTAGAACTAAATCCCTAAAAATGTAAAGACCGAGAAAGAGAAGTATCGTCAAAATGCCTTTGATAAAAGTGCCCGTGGTAATATTGATAGAGAGAGTTTTGCCTTCTTTCATTGAAGCGAGATTTAGGCGACTAAGGCCGTTTTTCTCAAAATTAAATTTGTAACTTTTCTTTTTATCTCCATCTTATTTTTCTTCCGGACATTCTCCCTTTCGCGTCGCGGGTTAACAATTTAAATACTATCAACAGAAAAGGTAAAAAGAAAGTTTACTTGACGACCGTATCATCATTCGGCCGATAAGCCGGATCGGAGCTCATTCTGGTGGTGATTTCCGCGGCTTCCGTTTCCAAAACGATTCCGGTGAATTCATCCTTGGCCCGAAGGCGGGACGAGGTCAGAATGACCGGCGAAGTCCCGACCTGGCTTAGGCTCGGCAAAAACTTGAGCTGAAAAGCTATCTCTTTGGAGGGAGAGGAAAAGCCCCGGCCCGCTTCAATTTCTCCCGGTTTCCAAACAATCTCGCGGCTTGTAGCATTATAGGAAATGTTTTCTCCGGAAAAATTGTTCATCCATCCGACATAAGACGGAATCTTGGCCGTAACAACGGCGCTTGAGACATCATTAACGCTGTTTTCTATGCTCCAGACGATTGTATAAGCCGTCTCCGATTCGGCTTTGGGAGGAATGGGGCCGCTCGGCGGAAAAGGGCCGGAAGAAAAAAATCCTTCGGTCTTCAGAGAAAGAGAAGTGTTGAACCTTATTTTTCTTTCGGCAAAAGAAGTTACTTCCTCCGAAACTCCGGTCTCGGCAAGCCTTCTGGCTCTGACACCGACATTGACGGTCACTTCCGGGTTTAAAATCTGGCCGGCCTCGGAGAAGGATGAAAACCGAAAACGAACACTCCCCCTTTCTCCGGGAGAGACGGTTTCAAAAACCGGATTTTGCTCCTGGCTCCAAGTAACGGTATTATTGACGGAATTATAAAATCCTCTGTCCGCAAAAACTGACAGTTCGTCAAAGTCTCCGGACAGGACGGCTTCAATTTCAACATTGGCGACGCTTGCGGGGAGATTATTGAGCCATAAAATTTCAACATCAATCGGTTCGTCCGGATTTGAGGTGTGGTTGACGGAAGTGTCTCCTTCTATGGATAAATCCAGAGAGAGAAAGGGCTTCTTGATGAAAACGGAGCGACGGAAAGAAACAAAAGCCGTCTGCAGACTTTTTTCGGCATCAATGCTTTGAATGCCGCTCCAAAACCTGAAAAATCTTTCTTCTCCGTCCTGGCCTTCCAAGATGCCCGTTATCTTTATTTTTTTCTCCTCCCCGGGAGAGATGTCCCCGACTTTCCAGATGCTCTGGTCAAAAGAAGCCGAAGGAGCGGCTTCCTTGAAGGAAAAGCCAAAAGGATATTCAACGATGAGCATTAGATTTTCAATAAGGCTTTCCGAGTTGGACCTCAAGGAAACATTGAAGGAAATCTCCCGGCCGGAATTTACCTCCGTCAAAGATTCCACCCGTAGGCTGACCGGCGAATTGCCGATTTCAATATCATAGTTTTTTTCCTTGAAAAAAATGGCGTTTGAGCCCTGAAGCCTGTATTCAAGAGAAAGTTTGATATTTTGTATCTCTCCTTCTTCTCCGAACAAGACGGCTCTGATGGGTTGATTGACTTTCTTTCCCGGCCCGATATTGCCCAGAGAAAATCTCTCTCGAGGCAATTCTTTAGACAAATCCTCGGAAGACCTCGTGCCGGCGGGATATTCAACTATCAGGTCGGAGAGCTCCAGAGAGATGCTGTTGTTGTTTGAAATAATGACTTCAAGTTCCAGCGTTTCTCCGCCATCTACGGCAACGGGGCCGGAGAGACTGATTTCAACATTTTGTGATGAGATAACGCCTTTGCCGCCCAAAATAACAAAAAGAGCTGTGAGCAAAGCCGCTACAAAAAAAATAACGGAGCTTATCAAAAAAAGTTTTGCAAAATTTCTTTTCTTTTTCATATCCCGAAATTCAGCTTCTTGAGGGGGAAAAACGCTTTCGTCTTCTCTCCAATTTGTTCTGATATCTTTGATTGTTTGCTCCGGAACTCTTTGCCTCCCGTTTGCGGTAAGACCTTTAAATTTTCTGGAGTTCAGATATTTTTTTAATTCGTCAATTTTGCTTTTTTCGTCATCCATGTCATTTAAAGTCCGCTTTCTTTCAGAGAAATATTTATTTCCCTTATCATTTGAGGGCGGAGAGAACTGGCTTCTTTCAGGAGGCCTTCGTTATAGAGATTTGTTTCAATGAATTTTTCAATCTTGTCCTTTTTTTTAATGTAACCCAGAGCGCGAAGAAATCGCAGGACGATGAGAGCTTCCAGGTTTCGGATGTCCTCATCGGAGAATGGACGAGAGAAAAGAAAGGACAAACCCCCGCTTATTATATCAAAAATTTCATATTGCCTGTTCTCTTCGGGCAACATCCTTCTTGCCAAAAGCAGGATGCGGGAGAGGGCCCGGGTTTTATTTCGGTTTTCGGAATCAAAAAAACTTCTTTGGCCCAGAGCTTCCGTTACCACCCAGCCGCGCTTGCCGCGGATAAGGTGGATTTCAAGAAGAAAAAGATTCTGAAGATGATATTTGAGTTTTGAACCCAACTCTCTGACTCCCTGGGCCCTAACGGAGAGGAGGCCGAAATGGCGCGTCAGGATAAAGAGGTTGCGGCTTCCTTCTCCGATATTGCTCCCTCCGATGACAATGCCCGAAGTTTTATATTTGGTGTAAGACACGAATAAAGTATCGGCCAAAAATTAGAATGTATCAAGTAAAAAGTCCGCGTTTTCCCCGTTTCCCCGCGCTCTGCGTTTTCCAAAGCGCCTAAGGGAGTCCATTATTTCAGAATGCTTATTTTAAGGGAAATATCACCGATTTGTATTTCTTTGCCCCCGCCCTCCCAAAGAATTCCCTTTAAGCCGCAGACTCTTTTGATTTCATCCTTGAACCGGAGAACAAAAGACAATTTTTCCTCGGAAGAAATAAGAAGAGTGGCGGCATCGTTCGGGTTAAGGCCTTCTTCTTTTCGGAGATTTTGAATTTGCCTGATAAGCTCCCGGGCCCGGCCCTCTTCTTGAAGCTCCGGCGTAATGGAAACATCCAACAGGACATCTTTGTCTAATTTTTCGTCAAAGAGAACGTTTTTGACGTTTACTTCGTCTTTTATGAGAAAAACAAGCTCGTCGTCAAGTTTTGGGCCCTTCAAGGTAAGGAGCCCCAGAGGCTGTCTGACTTTGACATTTGATTTGGCCCGGGCTTCCAGAGCCGAAGAAACGACAGCTCTGGTTTTCTCCATTGAATCCAGAAGTTTTTCGTCTTTATGATACGAATCGTATTCCGGCCAGTCTTCCAAATGGACGCTTTCTTTGCCCCCGCCCGCTTTCTTATAAATATCTTCGCAAATATAAGGCAGAAAAGGAGCGGCCAGTTTGGAAAGTTCCAGCAAAACAAAACGGGTTGTTCTGATTGAATCCTTCCGGTCTTCGGCATCTTCCCCCTTGAACCTTTCTCTGGAGCGGCGGATATACCAGGTGGAAAAATCGTTTATGAAATTTTTGATTCTTCTGGCGCTTTCAAAAATTTTGTAATTTTCCAAATCTTCGGTATTTTTTCGGGCCAGCCGGCCAAGTTGGGAGATAATCCATTTATCCAAAATATGTTTTCCCCCGTAGCCTTCCCCGGCATCTTCTTCGGCGTAAGTGTCATAAAATTTATAAATATTATTCAAGAGGTTTATGACTTTTCTGACATTTTCGGTGATGCTTTCTTTTTCGTAGTTTTTGGATTCCCCGGGCTGGTTGACCGAATAGGCCCAAAATCTTATGGCGTCCACGCCGTAGGTATTTATTTCTTCCCACGGTTGAACGACATTGCCCAAGGATTTGCTCATTTTTTTTCCGTTCTTGTCCATAATATGTCCGAGAGAAATGACATTTTTGAAAGCTCGGCCTCTTCCCATCAGAATGCCGATGGCATGAAGAGTGTAGAACCAGCCGCGGGTTTGGTCGATGGCCTCCGAGACATAGTCGGCCGGATATCCCGCGCCTTCAATCCATTTTTTATTTTCAAAAGGATAGTGGTCCTCGGCGAAAGGCATGGCTCCGGAGTCAAACCAAACATCCATGACTTCTTTGACTCTCCTCATTTCTCCTCCGCAAGAACAGGAGAGAAGAACTTCATCAATATACGGCCGGTGGAGGTCAAGCTCATAATATTCGTTGTGCGGAAGATTTTTAAATTTCATCTCGATTATTTCCGAGTTTTGAAGATAAGGACTTTTGTCTATAATCTCTTGGTCCGACCAGCCTCCAAAGACTCCGTGCATCAGATGAAGCGGGGTGCCGTGACTGACAATGAGAATTGTCTTGTCTTTGTATTTCCCGTCAATATCATAGGCAAATTCACCGATTCTTTTTCTGATGTCGTTTCTGTTCTCTCCTCCCGGGCATCTGACGATAAATTTTTGCTTTGGGTTGGCAAAAAATGAATTGTAGTCTTCAAGCGACTGCCCGTCATATTTTCCAAAATTTTTTTCTTTGATTCTGTCGTCGTAAATGACATCAAGGCCAAGCTCTTTTGACAAAATCCGGGCCGCCTCCTTGGTTCTTAAAATCGGGGAAGAAATAATGAGGTCTATTTTTTCTTTTTTAAGCGCTTGGGCTGATTTCAGAATGTCCGCCCGGCCCTTTTCCGTCAAATGATTGTTTTGGTCTTCCCCGGAATCAATATGATTCTCCAGATTGCTCTTGGCTTGGCCGTGCCTGATAAAAAAATACCTGTTGTTATTTTGTCCGAGGGAAAGTTCTTCAATGGAACCTACGACCCGCTTTTTCCCGCAAGAAGAACATTCCCAAATCGGAAGCGGTGTGCCCCAATACCTTTCTCTGGAGATAGCCCAATCTTTGACTTCTTTCAGCCACTCCCCGAACCGGCCCTCTTTAAGGTGAGAAGGCTCCCAATTTATGGTTTTATTTTCTTTAACCAGCTCGTCCTTAAGAGCGGACATGCGAATATACCAGGAATCCCGAGCATAATAAATCAGAGAAGTCTGGCACCGCCAGCAAAAAGGATAGGTGTGCCTGATTTCTTCGGTCTTGAGGACAAGACCTCTTTTTCCCAAATCCGCCAGAATTTTTTTATCGGCATCTCTGACAAAAAGGCCCTCGTATTCAAGAACATCGGAAGTAAATTTTCCTTCGGGGTCAACCAGATGATGTTTCGGAAGTCCGATTCCCGTCCCCAAGTCAAAGTCGTCAGCTCCGTACATAACGGCCGTATGGACGATACCCGAACCGTCCTCGGTGGAAACAAAAGGGGCTTTATAAATTTTATAAGCCTGCGGCAGTTTTTGCTTTTCACTTTCCGGCAGAACTTTGGAGAGATGCGGAAAGAGCGGTTCATAAGCTCTGCCAAGAAGGTCTTTGCCTTTGACTTCTTCCAAAATTTCAAAATCTTTTTCCAGAATGCCGGTCCTGTCTTTGGAAAGCCACAAGACATCTCCTTTGGTTTTAACTTTCAAATAAGAGATATCGCCGCCGACAGCCAAGGCGACATTGCCGGGAAGCGTCCACGGGGTCGTGGTCCAGGCCAGAAAATACTCCTCTACTCCTTTTGCTTTGAATTTTACATAGACGGAAGTGTCCATGACTTCTTTGTAACCTTGAGCCACCTCGTGGCTTGAGATGGCCGTTCCGCAACGGGGACACCAGGGAACGACTTTGTAATCTTTATACAAAAGACCTCTGGAGGAAATGTGGGAGATAATATGCCAAAGAGATTCAATATATTGCGGCTGGTAGGTAATATAGGCATTTTCCTTGTCCAACCAAAAAGCGATTCTGTCCGTAAATTTCCCCCACTCCTCAATATATTTCCAGACATTTTTCCGGCATTTTTGGTTGAATTTGGCGATACCGTATTCTTCAATTTCCTTTTTGTTTTTCAGGCCCAGCTCTTTTTCCACCTCAAGTTCCACCGGAAGGCCATGTGTGTCCCAACCGGCTTTTCTTCTGACATAAAATCCCCGCATTGTCTTGAAGCGCAGAATAATGTCCTTGAAAGCCCGTGATTCAAGATGATGGATGCCGGGGCGGCCGTTGGCCGTCGGCGGACCTTCGTAAAAAACAAAAGGTTTGTTGCCTTCATTTTGCTCTAGAGACTTTTCAAAAATTTTATTTTCTTGCCAAAATTTGAGAATCTCCTCCTCTTTTTTAGCAATTTCTGACTTTGCCTCGCCGGAGCCTTGTGCAGAGGCGGGTTTCCTCCCCTGCCTCGCCGAAGATTTTTCGGAGGCGGGTTTTCTTTTGGCTATATCGGACTTGCCCGCCATAGCTTTACCGTGTCCGTCCGTACCGTGTCCGTCCGTAGCCTTTGGCGAAGGAGGAACCTCTGGCGAAGGAGGAGCGGAGGCGGATTTTTTGAAATTATCCTTGTCTTCTAGCATATGTATAAAATTATCAGAGAAACGACTCTAAATAAAGCCTTGTTCTAAAAGCCTATTCTTTAACTTATACGCATCCCCATGCTTCAGCAGTCCTAAATAAGACTCCTTTGTCGCTTCATTCCCATTCTCAAAATTCTTTATCATTCTTTTCTTTGTCGTTGTCCTTAAGACTCTATGATGAGGAAAGTGCGCCCAACCCAGGAAGTCCGCGCCGGATGAGATGGTTTTGATAAAGACTTTTTTAGGATGGAGTTTTAATTTTAGTTAATTTTAGTTCTTTTTCTAGGAATGTCGGAGTGTCTCTATTTTTAGAATAAGCTCTTAAT
>PCTS01000025.1:0-8958 GCA_002771565.1 Candidatus Campbellbacteria bacterium CG22_combo_CG10-13_8_21_14_all_43_18 | reverse complement strand
CGGATTTCGTCCAATAGACACCACCAAATTGATTTTCGGAAAATTGACCGGATTTTTCAGATAGCGGCACAAAGCGCCGCCCGTTGATTTTGCGAGTGGCATCTTTTTTATTTGACATCGAAAAAACCAAAGACGCCAACGAGAGAGTCTTAGTTGATAATTCATCGAGTTTGCGCGCGCTTATTTCTTATAATAGAATAAACGAAACATACGACATTTAGAACTCGATAGAAATTGAGAAATGTTTTTATCTGAATTTTAAAATTTAAAAATTAAAAACAAAATTATGTCGATGTCCGGCGTTATAAAAAATTTTCCAGGCCAGTTTTCTTACAAACCGGAAATACAAAACAAAGAAAGATTGGCAAAGCGACCTTGGCACATCGTCGTCGGCATGGGCGGTTCGCACCTGGCGGCTGATCTTTTAAAAGTATGGAATCCGCGTCTTCCGCTATTTATTCATAAAAATTACGGCTTGCCAAAAGTGCCGGATGAAATTTTAAATAATAGCTTGATTATCGCCAGCTCCTATTCGGGGAACACCGAGGAAACGCTTGACGCATATGAGGAGGCTAAAAAGAAAGACATTCCGTTGGCTGTTCTTTCAATTGGCGGAAAGCTTTTGAAGCGCGCCGAAAAAGACGGCGCTCCCTACATCCAAATGCCGGACACGGGCATTCAGCCGCGCTCCGCGCTGGGTTTTAATATCAAAGCCCTGCTTGCCTTGATGGGAGAGGAGAATGCTCTCGAAGAAATTAGTACGCTTGCCCGGACGCTTCAGCCCGACGAACTTGAACAGAACGGCAAGGAACTCGCAAAAAATCTTTACGGATTCATCCCCATCATTTATGCGTCGGAACGAAACGAATCAATCGCTTATAATTGGAAAATTAAATTTAACGAAACAAGCAAGATTCCCGCATTTTATAACGTATTTCCCGAATTAAATCATAACGAGATGACAGGATTTGACATCAAACCGAAAACAAGTAAATTATCCAAAAACTTTTTCTTTATTTTACTTTCCGACGAAGCCGACCATCCTAAGATTCAAAAAAGAATGGCCGTTCTTAAAAAATTATATCAGGCAAGGGATTTGCCGGTTGCCGAAATAAAACTTTCGGGTCGGGATGTATTTCATAAGATTTTCTCGTCGCTTATTTTGGCCGACTGGGCGACATATTATACCGCCGAAGGATATGGCGTAGAGCCGGAAGCGATACCTATGGTTGAAGAATTTAAGAGGCTTGTTGCATGAGCCCGACCTGTTTTAACTTCTAGGAACTAACATGAAACCGATTACAGAACTTAAAAAGGAACACATAAAAAAAATTAAACTGATTGTTTTTGATGTTGATGGCGTTCTTGTTCCGCGCGGCACAAAAATAAAGCAGATTGGCAACACCACCACTCTGGAAACAAAACTCATTCAGAATAAACAGCTGGAGCAGGTAAAGGAGCTTAACAAAAAGGGATTTTTTATAAACATCAGCTCCGGCAGGGGGCTTTATATGCTCCAAGAAATGTTCAGAGAAGTTTTGCCTTTTGTCAGTCTGACTTATGAAAACGGCAGCGCCACTTGGTACAAGGGGAAGATATATCAACATGTCAACAGTTTTAAATATATGAAAGGGGTCTTTCCAAAGCTAAAACAAGTCGTAAACGACAACATAAAAGGATTTGAACCAAAAGAATTTATAATAACGATACACAGTTTTAAAAAAGTCGGAGAAATTGAAAAATTAATGCGCGGGGAAAAAAATCTATACGCCATTTGGAACGGCGAAGCATATGATATTGGAGTGAAAAAAGAACAGACAAAAGCCGTCGGCTTGAAGCGAGTAATGAAAATTTTGAAAGTAAAGAAAAAAAATGTCATGGCCATGGGCGACAACTATAATGATAAGGAATTATTACGGGAATCAGGGATTGCCGTTACAGCCGACAAAAGCAGGGTGCGTGGAGATTTTTATATACCGCTAAATGGCAAGTTTCTTCCCGCGGACAGATTGATGGAACAAATTTTGTCAATAGTTTGAGGAGTAAAAAGTGATTCGCGCGAAAAATGATAATCAAAATTGACACTTAATAATATGATATATATGATTAAAAAAACACCCAAATCAAAACCCAAGCCCAAGCTAAAACCAAAGGGTGTTCCCAAAAGAAAAATCGGCAAGGCAAGCAGGGTAAAAAAAGGCCGGAAGAAATCGACTAAGAAAACCGAACTCACAAAAGCCGAACTTAACCCCATTATTTTCCCGGTGAAAGAAAACGACTGGGAATCATGGCAAACATTTAATCCCGCCGCGATTTTACTGAAAGACTCCGAAAAGCTTCGGGGTAAAGCAGACAGGATTCACTTTCTTTATCGCGCTATCGGGCCGGACGGCATTTCGCGGCTTGGGTATGCGAACTCTCTTGATGGACTAAAAATTAACGAACGTTTGTCCTACTCCGTCTATGAACATCGCCGCGGGCATTTTATTTTAAACTTTTATTCGTTTGCTTCCGGCGGCAGTTTCGGCGGAGCCGAAGACCCTCGTCTCGTGCGAGTAGGCGAAGAAAAGACTCTTTACATGACTTATACCGCTTGCGATGAAGGACTCCGCGTGGGCCTTACTTCTATAAAAGTTAAAGATTTTTTGAACAAAAATTGGAAGTGGAAGCCGGCGGTTTTAATTTCTCCGCCTGGCCAGACGCATAAAAACTGGGTTATCTTCCCGGACAAAATAAAAGGCAAATACGCCATTTTACACAGCATCAATCCCCAAGTCGGCGTGGCGTATTTTGATAATTTAGAATTTGACGGCGAAACCCACATTCAAAGTGATTATAACGGCAAATGCGAACCCCAAAGCGGATGCGCCTGGGAAAGTTATATGCGCGGCGTCGGCGCCCCCCCCATTAAGACAAAATACGGTTGGCTGGTTTTCTATCACGCCTTGGAAAAAAATGATTCCGGCAAATATAAAGCCGGCGCTATGTTGCTTGACCTCAATAATCCGACAAAAATTCTGTATCGTTCCAAGAAACCGATTTTGGAACCCGACGAAGCCTATGAAAATGAAGGATTTAAACCGGGCATCGTGTATATATCGGGGGCCGTCGTCAAAGACGGGAAACTTTTGATTTATTATGGCGGGGCGGACTCATATGTCAATTTGGCTTATGCGGACCTGGAAGAATTTTTACAAAACCTTGCGCAAAATCAAAAGCCAAAATGGAAGGGTATTAACCGTAAAATAAAAGCGCCAAAATGATTATTCTCAAACGGAGAGAAGAGAATCCGATCCTTAAACCCAATAAAGAACAAAGTTGGGAGGCGGAAGCCGTATTCAATGGCTGTCCCATACGGAAAGGCAATAAAATTTATCTTTTGTATCGCGCTCTTTCCTTGCCTCATTACCACCTGGCGGCTCAAATTCAGATGAGAGTCTCTGATATCGGCATTGCCGAGAGCCGCGACGGCGTTAATTTTTCCAATCGTCAAAAATTTATCATTCCCGAGCATAAATGGGAAAGATTCGGCTGTGAAGACCCGCGGGTTACTAAACTCGGAGAGAAATTCTATATTTTTTACACGGCCCTTTCAGCCTACCCATTCAGAGCAGACGGCATTAAAGTGGGGCTGGCCATAAGCAAAGATCTAAAAAATATTAAGGAAAAACACTTAATCACTCCTTTTAACGCCAAAGCCATGGCTCTCTTCCCGGAAAAGATAAACCCCGTTAGAAATAGCGAGGGCTCATCCCATACCAGCTCGCTACGGGACTCGCAGCACAAAATTTCTAACGGGGTAAACGGTAAAATGTGCGCCATTTTAGCCGTAAATACCGACAGACCGCCATCAAAAATCGCCCTTGCCTATTTTGATAAAGAAGAGGATATGTGGTCGGAAAAATATTGGCAGAACTGGTATGTTAACGTAGATCAACATAGCATTCCTCTCCAGCGACGAACGGAAGATCATGTTGAGATTGGCGCGCCTCCCATTAAGACAAAATACGGTTGGCTGTTAATCTATTCTTATATAAGAAATTATTTTTCTTCCCAAAGATTATTTACCATTGAAACCGCTCTTTTGGATCTGCGCGACCCTTCTAAAATCATCGCCCGTACCAACTACGCCCTTTTGGCGCCCGAGGAGGCCTACGAGCTCTATGGTATTGTTCCAAACACCATATTTCCTTCCGGCGCTCTTCTCAACAAAGATGAACTTTTTGTCTACTACGGCGCGGCTGACACCACCGTGGCTCTGGCAACCGGAAAATTGTCATCTTTGATCAAGGCGATGTTTTGCCCCGCGGAATGCGTCGGACAGCTTTCACGCGCCAAAGAAAATCCCATCATTGCCCCGCTCAAAAATCATCCGTGGGAAGCCAAAGCCGCTTTCAACCCGGGGGCGTTATATGAAGACGGCAAAGTGCATATTCTTTATCGGGCAATGTCGGAAGACAACACTTCCGTGTTTGGGTATGCGGCAAGCGCAGATGGTATCCATATTGATTATCGTCACTCCGAGCCGGTTTACGAACCAAGAGAATCTTTTGAACAAAAACTGGTTCCCGGCGGAAATTCTGGCTGTGAAGACCCTCGTCTGACTAAAATCAAAGACACGGTTTATATGCTTTACACCGCTTTTGACGGCAAACATCCTCCGCGCATCGCTCTTACCTCTATTTCACTGAAAAATTTTTTGGCGCAGGTTTGGGATTGGACAAAGCCGGTGCTTATTTCTCCTCCGGAATTTGACAATAAAGACGCCTGTGTTTTCCCGGAAAAAGTAAAAGGGAAATATCTTATCTTTCATCGTTTTGGGAATAACATTGATATTACACTCACACCAAGTCTTGACTTTGACGGCAAGACATGGCTTGAAGAACATATTTGGCTTTCTCCCCGCCGCGGAATGTGGGACAGCTTGAAGGTCGGCATAGCCGCTCCTCCAATAAAAACAAAAGAGGGTTGGGTTTTGTTTTATCACGGAGTTTCCGAAGAAGACCGCTACTATCGCGTCGGCGCCGTGTTGCTTGACCTCAATAATCCGACAAAAATTATCAGCAGGACAAACGAACCGATTCTTTCGCCCGAGACGCCTTATGAAAAAACCGGACAGATACCCAATGTGGTTTTCCCTTGCGGCGTCGCGCTGATTGGTAAAAAAGTTTTTGTCTATTACGGCGCCGGCGATTCGGTGGTCGGAGTAGCAGCCGTGGAATTGGAAAAACTTTTGTCTGAACTGCAAAAATTTGAAAAGTTCAAACTAAATAAAATAATTAAATAAAACGCAAAAATATAGGGGGCCTTTCCGAATATGCTATTTCGCTCGGCGTATTCGGAAAAATCGGCAAAGGAAACACATGGAGAGTCTAAAAGAAAAAATAAATTCAATTATAAAAGGGGAAGTTTCAAATTCTTCCGATGACCTGAAAAGCCGCTCAACCGACGCTTCTTTTTTTGAGATTGCGCCCGGCCTTGTCGTTTTTCCCAAGGACGCGGATGATCTGAAAAAATTAGTCAGACTGGTCTCAAAAAAAGAAGGAGTGAGCCTTACGATGCGTTCGGGGGCAACCGGCATGGACGGCGGAGCTTTAACCGAATCCATCGTCGTTGACTTAAACCGCCATCTGAACAAAATTTTTGATGTTAAAGATTTTTTTGACACTCATGACCCTCGAGTAAAAGGTTCCATAAAGGTTGAACCGGGCGCCTTTTATCGAGATTTTGAGAAAAAAACTTTGGCCAAGAATCTTTTAATGCCGAGTTTCCCGGCTTCCCGCGAGATATGTACTGTCGGCGGGATGGCGGCCAACAACGCCGGAGGGGAACTCTCTCTTCAATACGGAAAAACGGAGGACTACATTAAGTCATTAAAGGTTATTTTTTCCGACGGCAACGAATATGAAGTTAAACCGCTTTCTTTAAGAGAGCTTAAAATTAAAATAGCCCAGGGGGATTTTGAAGGAGATATTTACAAAAAAGTTTATGAATTGGTGATAAAAAACCAAGAACTTTTGGAAAAAGCCAAACCCGATGTTTCTAAAAATTCAACCGGATACTATCTTTGGAATATCTGGAACAAAGAGAAAGAAATCTTTGACCTGGGAAAGCTCATTATCGGTTCTCAAGGCACTCTTTGCATCATAAGCCGGATTGAGTTTAAGCTTGTTTCGCCCGGGAAGTATTCTCAGATGATGGTGCTTTTTCTTGACGACCTGAAAAACTTGGGCGAAATAACCCTGGATGTTCTGAAGTATAAGCCGACCACTTTTGAATCTTATGACGACAAGACATTAAAGCTCGCTCTGAAATTTTTTTATGAGCTTCTGAAGAAACTCGGCCTAAAAAATATTTTTACGATAATAAAAAACGGAATCCCCGAAGGCTGGTCCATTCTGACCAAAGGGTTTCCAAAACTCATCTTGCAGATTACTTTTGACGGAAGCGACAAGAAAGCTCTGCGCGAGAAAGCTCTTCTTTTGCGGAAAAAATTGGAAAGTTATTCCCCGCGCTATCTTGAGGTTTTAAAAAACCCTGAAGAAGCCAAAAGTTATTGGCTTATCAGACGAGAAAGCTTTAATCTCTTAAGACACAAAATCAAAAACAAAAAAACAGCTCCGTTTATTGACGATATCGTGGTCAGACCTGAAGTTCTGTCGAAATTTTTGCCGGAGCTTAATGGCGTTCTTCAGCCATATGAAAAAGACATGGTCTATAATATCGCCGGTCATATCGGAAACGGCAACTTTCACATAATTCCTCTAATGGATTTTAATCTGGAGAGGACAAGGGAAATAATTCCGACCATCGCGGGACAAGTTTATGATTTGGTCGTTAAATATCACGGCTCCATAAGCGGCGAACATAATGACGGCCTTATTAGGACTCCGTTTCTGTCGAGACAATTCAGTTCCGAAGTGCTGGAACTTTTTCGGCAGACAAAAAAGATTTTTGACCCCGAGGGTATTTTTAATCCCGGAAAGAAAGTTCCGACAGAAGATAAACTCGGGCCGGGGACGCTCAATTATGCGATTTCCAAGATTAAAAATCACAATTAATCTTATATCATAAAACCATAACTCTAATTTTTCCATCCGCGCCTTTTACCCATCCTCTGGCTATATTTTATGCCGATGTTTGGCAATCAGCTTATATATAAATTCAGAAAGGCTTTTGAAAAATGGAACTTTTTTATACATCCACAAAGGAAAATTTCTTCCACCGTAGGAGAATATTTTGAAGACGGCTTCGGCGGACTTAAGTTTTTCCCCGTTTTCCAAAAGTAACTCAACCGATTTCAGATTTTTTCCGCTCTCTCCCCGATATTCAATTTCGCGGCCGATTGTCTTCTTCCATTTTGAGACATTATTTTGGCAAAAACGGCAGTTTTTATCGTAAGAAAGTATCGGTTTTCGGATTTTATTTTTCATAAATATCATCTTACTATATTTTCCTCTCGCCGGTTTCAACACTCTCTATTTTTTCCAAATACACAAAAACCTCTTTGCTCTAAAAAACAACTTCTTCTCTTTGGTTTATTATTAAACCTATGAGTTTTGAATCATACAAAAAAGCCCTTATTTTTATTCTGGTCGCTTATTTGGCCGTCGGAATATTTTCCGGAGTGCCGTCGCGGAGAAACAAAAAAGAGCCGTATCCGGTTTTTTCCTGCCCCAGCACCAGACATATTTATGGCTTTATATAGGCTTTTTTTTTGGTCTTTCTGCCGGATATTTGATTCTTATTATTTTCTTTTTTAACTCTCCGTTCAAAGAAAAAAGGGAAGGGGGGCATTATTTCTGGAATGACTTTTTAGAATTACCTTTGATAGAACTTTTCCGCAGAAAACGAAAGACGAAAACCTCCGCCGTCCGATAAGGCTTCGGGCTTGTTTTGCGGGGGCCTCCGAATGTTCAAATTAAATTATTGATTTTCATCAGCTATTGCCTCCGGCGCCCTTTTTTTTGTTATTTGTGATATAATTTGAAATCGTAAAATAGTCGTTGTGGCATATGACAATTTCTTAAAAAACTTGATTTTCGACAAGGCGAAGGAAAGTGTTTATTATCGGGGTTTAGCATAGCGGTAATGTGAAAAATGGTGATTGTGGTTTCTCTCGGGATGTAGTACAGCGGTAGTATGCGCGCATGGGGTGCGTGTGACCCGGGTTCAACTCCCGGCATCCCGACCAAAAAGATACTTTGTAGAGAAAATATTTTGTCATATAAAATTATCCACAGTTATCCCTTTTCATTGACTTTTAATTTTAGGGGGTATACAATGTGGGTAAGTTACTTCGCCAGGCCTTGCGCCTGGTTTTTCCGTTTTAGGGGCCTAATTTTGAGGGTTTTTAACTCGTTCTACTTCTCCTCTGATTGAATCTAAACTTATAAACCACGAGGCGGTTCTTATTTCCCAGGTACAATTATTTTCATAGGCAATAAACTTGATGTGCTTCTGTCTTTTCAAAACTTTCTCTTTTGTCCTGATAAAATCGCTATCCCCGCTGACAATATAAACGATATCTAAATCTTGGATATCCTCCATTATTTCATCGTGCATTTCTACATCAAAGTTGCATTTATTTCTATAACCGGTTGGTTTACTAGAATCTCTAAGTTTTTTTAAATCTTTTGCCGTTACTTTATAACCTATTCTCTCAAAATATTTTTCCAGAGCTTCAGAAATACTTTTAGCCGGTTCATATTTTGGTCTCCCCATATATACTCTGGCGTGAACCACGGTGTTTAAACTAGCCACCCATTTGTAGAGCTTTTTGTAATCAGTCATCCAGCCAGCCGCTTTGCCTCTTTTGTAGAGATTTGAATCGTCTATGTAAATACCTGCTTTTGGTTTTTCTGGAAGGGTCATTTTTTAAATCTGACATAAAATTAATAGTTAAAACGAACTTTCAGACCGCTCTCTTTCTTTTTTTTCATTCCGCCATCTGATTTT
>PCTS01000005.1 GCA_002771565.1 Candidatus Campbellbacteria bacterium CG22_combo_CG10-13_8_21_14_all_43_18 | reverse complement strand
TCGGGGTCGAGAGTTCTTAGTATTTTGCGAAGTATTGAAGCAAAATACTTAGAAACTTGTGACCAAATCCCGTCGGGGTCACATGTTTCCTAGGTGGCACATCGAACCACCTTCCGACGCTTCCACGTCGTAGCAGAGCCGCCGTTTCTTGGTGGCGTTTCGTGCCGTCCGGGAACTACCCGTTGGGGGGCTCGAACTTCTGGACAAACTCTTGCAGAAGTATATTCTGAATCTCAGAAACGCTCTGTCTACAAGGAGGTTTTGAATGAGTCACCCCTACGTCAAGAAGTCGCCCGGTCACGACACGGATATCCGCGTCAAGGTAGACGACATAGTGGAGTCCGCTCTCGGTTTTAGGCCTCCCCCACCACACGTGCAGGCGGCCCAATACCGACGGGAACAAGAGAAAGAGCGCCTTCGTCGCCTCGGCAAAACGTGCGGTAACTGCGGGACTGACGTCGAGAACGAGGACTGGGTCTTCTACGACCAGTACGGCTTCGATGTGCTCTGCAACCGATGTTTCCAGGCGTACGACTGAGTTCCTGGCTCGAATACCCGGAAGAAGCGCCCTGCTTCGGCCGGGCGTTTCTGCTTTTTAACCAACGACTTTCCCAAACTGAGAAGCAATGACTCTGTTCTTGGCCCAACGGAAGAGAACGCGTGCCATCTCGTCACAAGCCTGCCTGTCCTCTGGCATGGTTCGAGTGGCGTCACGCGATGGGTCACAAAACATTAGTCTCGGCTCTGAAAGAGTCGAGGCTTTATGTTTTATAGCGCCCTGACGGGATTTGAGCCGAGGCCGGGCGAAGCCTGACGAAGTCAGAGGCGAGTGAGAGACGAGTGAGGGACGAGAAGTTGCAGGTTGTGGTTTTGGCGGTTCAACCGCCAAACCGGCAAAAGAATGAAGACTTACCAAAGAACAAAGCTTCGTGCTATGCTCTTTATAAGACCAAAACTGAATTATGGCTAAAAGATCAATAAATCTGAAGCATTATTTCCTAAAGGAAATAAATTTTGTCATAAAAATACTTATTGTCTCCGATGTAGTCCTCTTAGGCGCCGCCAGTCTGATGGGGCCAATTTTTGCTTTATATGTTGAAAATTTTATTGTGGGAGGAAATGCGGCGGCCGTGGCCGGAATTTCCGCGGCTATCTATTTGCTAGTTAAAAGCCTGGCCCAGATACCGATTGCCGCTTTTATAGACAAAGTGCGCGGTGAAAAAGACGATTTTTACATGCTCATTGTCTTTAGCGTGGTCATGTCTTTGATTCAGCTTCTTTATCTCGTGGTGCATACTCCTCTTCAGTTGTATGCTATGCAGTTTGTCCTCGGACTTTTTACCGCCTTCACCTTCCCTTCATATATGGCGATCTTCACAAGACATATTGACAAAGACAGAGAAGGAACAGAGTGGGGCGTGTATTTTACCTTGAGCGATCTTTCAAGCGCCGCTCTGGCCGCCATAGGAGGCTATATTGCCGCGACTGAAGGTTTTAGTTTGCTTATCATAATAATGGTTGTCCTTTCCGTCATCGGAAGCCTTATGCTCTGGCCCATTAAACCATATCTAAAAACAAAGAGAGTGAGCGCGAATCATCTTTGAAATTGCCGAGCGCTTGCTTATCCTCTGATATGAAGGATATCCGGTGTGACGGAAGAATCAATTAGAAGAATAAAGTAACTTGATATCATACCCCGGGAACGAGTCAGCCTAGAAATAGAAAATGGAGGAAGTGGAGGCAGGCGCTATTTCTATGCGTCGCATAAAGACAGACAGAGAACAAGTTCCATTATTACACCCGGGACTCTATCCTCTCGGGGGCCGATATTAAAACTTATTCTCGAAATAAATTTAATCGAGGGCTATAATGTCCTCATAAAATGCCAATAATTCTTTTTGCCATTGGTTTCTATATCTTGATTAAAGGCGCCCAAATTCTGATTCGCGGCGCTTCTTCTATGGCCCGTATTTTTGGATTATCTCCGTGGTTTGTGGGCATCGCCATAGTAGGCATTGGCACCTCCATACCGGAACTTTCCATTAACTTGGCTTCTGTTTGGAACGGTCAGGGCATCGGTCTTTCAACCATCATCGGTTCCAACACTTTCAATATCTTAGCCATTCTGGGACTCTCGGCTCTTTTTAGTCCCATTATGACGCGCGATTCTTGGGTCAAAGATATCTGGTTCAATTTGCTTGCCATAACCATAGCTTCGATTTTTATAATCTTTCCAATTCTGGGAGAGACCTCTTTCTCCGGCATTACCCAAATCGAGGGATTTGTCCTTTTGGCTTTATTTAGTGTGTGGATGTTCATACTTTTGCGACGACCGGAAGAAACCGAGTCTAGAGAAGAAGAAATTTTCACCGTGCTGGTGTCTAACATGATGATTTTGGGAGGAATCGTCGGAGTTTTTATCGGCGGCAGATGGGTCGTCCAGGGAGCGGAATTCATTGCGAGCGCCCTTGGAGTCTCCGAGGCCCTGATCGGGCTTTCGATTGTGGCCATCGGCACATCTCTTCCGGAGTTGACCGTATCGCTCACGGCCGCTTTGAAAAGAGAGCCGGCTATCGCTTTGGGCAATGTTGTCGGCTCCAACATTTTTGACTTCCTGGGGATTCTGGGGCTAACTTCTATTTTGAGGCCGATTTCAGTCACTTCTGATTTTAGGTTTGATATTTTTGCGGCTTTAGGGGCCGGTCTTTTGCTCATCTTAGCCGTTTATTTCAATAAAAGACACGAGGTCACTAGGAAAGAGGGGGTTTTGTTTGTCTTGTCTTATGTTCTGTATTTGATTATAGTGCTCTCTCGCGGTTAACATGAAAATCCTGGCCATTGAAACATCCTGTGATGAAACAGCCATTTCCCTCCTTGAGGCAAGTGGCGGTTTCAAGGAGCCTAAATTCAGCATTCTCGGGAATGCTTTAAATTCCCAGGTAGAGCTCCATAAAGAATATGGCGGCGTTTACCCTACCCTCGCTAAAAGAGAACACAGCCGAAACCTTCTTCCTCTTTTTTTAAAAGTTTTAGAGGAAGGTTTCGGAAATTCTAAATCCAAATTTCTGATTGCTCGCTACTCCGTCCGTCCGCGCGGACGCTCCGGGAAACAAATATCAAGTTCCAAATTGGAAGAAATAAAAAAAATTTTTGAGCGAGAGCCGAAGCTGTCGGAACAATTCGCGCGAATTGTTCCGAAGCTCAATAGGCCGAACATTGATTACATCGCCGTAACCAAAGGCCCCGGTCTTGAGCCGGCACTCTGGGTCGGTATTAATTTCGCCAAGGCGCTATCTATCCTCTGGGATATTCCTATTATTCCCGTCAATCATATGGAAGGCCACATTTTCTCCGTCTTCTATAGCGGAGAAAAGACGGCAAGCCAAAAGTCCAGCCAAAGCGGCGGACAGACGCCGGCCAAAGGTCAAAGGAGAATTGAATTTCCCGCTATTTCTCTCTTGATATCCGGAGGGCATACCGAATTAGTCCTGATTAAAGATTGGTTCAAATATAAAATCGTCGGAGAGACAAAGGATGATGCCGTCGGAGAGGCCTTTGACAAGACGGCTAGAATGCTCGGTCTTCCCTACCCCGGCGGACCGGAAATCTCTAGGCTCGCTTCGCTTGCCAGAGACAAAACACAAGGCGTGAATTCTAAATTACAAACAAAACACAAAGCGCGAATCCCGGAAATCAAATTACCGAGGCCGATGATAAATAGCGGTGATTGTCATTTTTCTTTTTCCGGACTGAAAACGGCGGTTTTGTACAAATTAAAAGACCTGGCCGCAGAGACAAGTCTTGATATTACGGAAAAAATAAAAAAAGAATTCGCCAGAGAAGTGGAAGACTCCATCACCGAAGTCTTGTTTGGAAAAACAAAAAGAGCCTTGGAAACACATAAAGCCAAAACTTTAATTGTCGGAGGCGGTGTCATCGCCAACACGGAAATAAGAAGAGCTATGGTTTCTTTAGGAAAAGAAAAGAGTCTTCCGGTCTTTATGCCGGAAAAAGAATTGACGACGGATAACGCCATAATGATAGGCATGGCCGGATATTTCAGAGCGCTTAAAAACCCCAGAGGAGCAAGGCCGAATAAAATCAAGGCTGAAGGAAATTTGAGATTGTAGAAAAAAATTAGCCCCGGGATAATCATTTTCCCTTGGCTTTTTTACTTATTTTGATATCAAGTAAAAATCGCTTGAATCGCTTGACAAGAGTTTCAATATCCGTAAGACAAGGAGTGGATAAGCTTGGCGCGATTAGCTTAGTTGTAATCTAGCCCTCCCGAGGCGAGAGGTCCGGGTTATAACAAGGTAGAGCGCCCCGCCAAAAGCGGGGAGGAGGGGTTCAAATCCCCAATCGCGCTTTGGCCCGGGAATCCCGGGGTCGAGGCTGGGTTGAAGCGGCACCAGAACTGGTACCGAAGACGAAAGGCTTACCCGCCGGATGTCCACGCCACCACACAGAAACGTGCCACTCCCCCAGCAAGACCCCAGGCTCTTTCCGGGCCTTTTTTCTTTAGAATCATTCAAATTTGGCTTAAATTTTGATAAAATTCCGGCTATGGCCTTAAGCGAAAAATTTTTAAAGCCCTACAATCCAAAAGAGACAGAAGATGAAATATACAAAATCTGGGAAGAAAGCGGGTTTTTCAACCCCGATATTTGCGTAAAAAAAGGTCTTTGTTCAAAGCAAAGCGAGGCTTTTTCCATCGTTCTGCCTCCGCCCAATGTAACCGGAGTTCTTCATCTGGGGCATTCTTTGATGCTTGCTATAGAAGATATTATGGTTCGGTTTAACAGAATGCGCGGCAAAAGAACTCTTTGGATTCCCGGCACGGACCACGCGGCCATTGCCACACAATCAAAAGTTGAGGAAGAACTCTACAAAAAAGAAAAGAAAACAAAACACGACCTCGGCAGAAAAGAATTTTTAAAAAGAGTGGAAGAGTTTGCCCAAGAAAGCCATAGCCAGATTGTCGGACAGATAAAAAAAATGGGCGCTTCGGTTGATTGGTCGCGTGAAGCCTATACTTTGGACAAAGAGAGAGAGCTTGCCGTTAATACAGCCTTCAAAAAAATGTATGAGGGCGGATTGATTTATCAGGGAAAAAATATAGTCAATTGGGACCCGAAACTTCAGACAACCGTCTCCGACGACGAGGTTGAACGAGTTGAAGAAGAGACTGAATTTTATTATCTCAAATACGGCCCTTTTGAAATCGCCACGGCCAGACCCGAGACAAAATTCGGCGATAAATATGTCGTCATGCATCCGGACGACAAGAGATACCTTAAATACAAACATGGTCAAAAAATAGAGCTGGAATGGTTGAACGGCAATATTACGGCCACGGTTATAAAAGATAAGGCCGTTGATATGGAATTTGGAACCGGAGTTATGACCATTACGCCCTGGCATGACAGCGCGGATTTTGGGATAGCCAAAAGGCACAATCTGGAGTTTGAGCAAATTATTGATTTTGACGGAAAACTTCTTTCCGAAGCGGGAGTTTTTGCCGGGCTCCATATAAAAAAAGCCAGACCTTTGATACTGCAAAAGCTTCAAGAGAAGAAGCTTCTGATAAAGACGGATAAAAACTACCGACACTTTGTGGCCAAAAACAGCCGAGGCGGAGGAATGATAGAACCGCAAATAATGAAACAGTGGTTTGTGGATGTGAACAAAGAATTTGAAATGAGAGGTTCGTCAATTAAAGGTATTGGAAAGGGCGACAAGACGACTCTGAAAATCATCCTGAAGCATGTAGTCGAAAGCGGGCAAATTAAAATTCTGCCGGAGAAATTTGAGAAAGTTTATTACAATTGGGTGGATAATCTTCACGACTGGAACATTTCTCGACAAATTTGGTTCGGGCATCGCATCCCCGTCTGGTATCACGAAAGCAAATGCATACCAAAAAAAGGAAAAGAGACTGCGGATTTCGCCAAATGCAAGAATGTTATCGTCTCCGCCGGAGAACCCGTTTGCGAGAATTGCGACGCAAAATATTTTCAGGATACCGACACGCTGGACACATGGTTCTCGTCGGGGCTTTGGACATTCTCAACCCTCGGATGGCCCCTTGACGACGCTCGGGGTAAACCCGTCTACAAAAAAGATGGTTCTTTAAATCCGGAAAGTGACTTGGCCAATTACCATCCGACAACGGTTTTGGAAACGGGCTACGATATTATTTTTTTCTGGGTAGCCAGAATGATTTTGATGAGCGCTTATCTTCTGGAAGAAATTCCTTTCAAGACGGTTTACCTTCACGGGCTTGTCTTGGACAAAAAGGGTAAAAAAATGAGTAAATCTAAGGGCAACGCCATTGACCCGTTAGTCATGATAGACAAGTTCGGAGCGGACGCCTTAAGGATGGCTATGGTTGTCGGCGTGGGCCCCGGAAATGATATTTCTCTGGGAGAAGAAAAAATAAAAGCTTATAAACATTTTGCCAACAAACTCTGGAATGCTTCGCGATTCGTTTTTGCCAATACGGAGAATCTTGAGCTTGAAGAAAAATCGGAACTCGGAGAAAAAGAAAACGCCTGGTTCGAAACTCTGGAAGAGGTTCAAAAAGATATAACTTTGGATATGGAAAACTTCAGATATTATCTGGCCGGTGAAAAACTCTACCATTACTTCTGGCACACCTTTGCTGATATAATTATTGAAGAGGCCAAGCCAAAGCTGTTTGACGGAAATGACGAAGAAAAAAAGAAGACTGGGTGGATTTTGAAACATATTTTGAAAACAAGCTTAAAAATGCTCCACCCGTTTATGCCTTTTATTACCGAAGAAATCTGGCGAGCTTCGGGAGAAAAAGACCTTCTGCTCTCTCAGAAGTGGCCCGAGGTTTAAACTTGTGAGTATAAATAATGAAACAATAATATACGCCGTTTTGGGGGGTCTTATCCCGGCTTTATTTTGGCTGTGGTTTTGGCTTAGAGAAGACAAAAAAAGGCCGGAGCCGAGAGGGCTTTTATTTTTGTCTTTCGTGGCCGGAATGGTAATGGTGCCAATTGTCATACCTATCCAAAGATTTTTTTCTCCCAACCTTCAAAACATAACCCTCCTGACCATTTTTCTCTGGGCCTTAATAGAAGAGGTTTTCAAATTCGGGGCTTCATACTGGGCAGCCTTAAGACGAAAAGCCATGGACGAGCCGATTGACCCGATGATTTATCTTATAACCACCGCTTTGGGCTTTGCCGCTCTGGAGAATACTCTCTTTTTGATGAATTCTCTTTCGTCCGGTTTTTTGTGGGAAAGTGTCATCACCGGAAATATGAGGTTTATCGGAGCAACTCTTCTTCATACCATAGCATCCGGCATCGTTGGGCTTTTCATGGCTTTGAGTTTCTATAAAAGCAGGATGGTCAAAAAAATAAGCCTCTTTGCGGGGCTTGTTATTGCTATTCTCTTGCATACATTTTTTAATTTTTTTATAATGAACACAGTAACCAGCGGAGTTTTTTTGATTTTCTCGGCTGTTTGGATGATAACAATACTTTTAATACTCTTTTTTGAAAAAGTTAAAAATATAAGAAATATAAGAAGATGATAAGAAAACATAAAAGATCTTTTTTTGAAAGATTGACGGGCACCATAAACACAAACGGCCTGGAAGACGAAATGATTGAGGAAGAAAACGCCCGAGAGGAGAAAGAGACAAGAAACATCTCTGTCAGAGGAGATGCCCAAAAGCCGGCAGAGAGCGGCGACTGGCTGGAGAACGATGAAGGACAGTTGACGGTTGATGTTTACCAAACTCCCGCCGAGATAATTATCAAGACGATGGTCGCCGGAGTAAAGCCGGACACCCTGGACCTGCAGATCTCCAGAGATATGATTACCATCAAAGGAAGCAGACATAACAGCAATGAAATAAGAGAGGATGATTATTTCTACCAGGAGCTTTTCTGGGGCACTTTTTCAAGAACAATTTTATTGCCGGCTGAAATAGATATTGAAGGCGCAGAAGCTACGGAAGAACACGGCCTTTTGACATTGAGACTTCCCAAAATAGATAAGGACAAAAAAACAAAAATTAGAGTCCGCTCAACCAAATAAATTCTGTTTTTTCTCCTCTCCTTTCGGGGTAAAAATAGTCATTTTTTCCACAAAACAGAAAGCATTAAAGGGGTCAGGTACTCTTTCCCCTTCAAACTCGTAAAAAAAGCTGAAAATTGGAAGTTTTGCAGTTTATGGCGTGGACTTTATGGGAATGTTCAACAGAAAAAACTACTAGCAAAATGGCCAATATTAGAACCCGATGATTATTTTTCTTTTATAAACACATCCCAACCAAAAGAGGAAGAAGAAAATATCAGATTGTCTGTAGTAAAAGGGAAGCCATATGGAAATGATAGTTGGTCAATGAAGATTATTAAAAAATTTGGTCTTGAATCAACAGTCCGCTTGCCATGGAGACCAAGAAAGAGTACCTGACCCCCTTAACCACCCTTAACCTAAGTGCCGCCTACGAAAAGCCACCCCGGACCATATAATTTCCGCGATACTAAAGGGCCAAGCGCCTACGAGAAAACCATAAATAGCTGCCAGAATACAAGCTATTGAAAATCCTAATATATAAATATTTGATTTTTTCTCAAGCGCATAGAACAGAACCATCAAGGTTACAGAAAATACTCCAAACAGTGTCAGTAAATCCATGCCTCATCTATTACGCCGCTTCTCCCTCAAATTTGTAGCCCGCGTTTTGCCAGCCTGCGAGACCATCTTTGTAGTGAGTGACATTGGTATAGCCGGCTTTCTCTAGCATATCCGCCGCCTGAACGCTTGCCATACAAGTTGCCGATCCGCAGTAAATGATAATCTCCGCGTCCTTCGACGCTTTGATTTGTTCCTCAAATTGCTTTAAAAATTCCGGTCCGTTCGGTACATTTTTTGCTCCGGGAATGTGCCTCGCCTCAAAGCTATTTGGCGACAACACATCAACGAGGTAAAACTCTCCGCCCTCATCAATTTTCTTTTTCAATTCTTCGGTTGTAATAACTTTTGCCATATGTAATTAAATTAGATTTATACAAGCGGGCCGTAATACCCTTTTATCAATATAATATTGAAGCAAATTCTGGGAATGGATA
>PCTS01000012.1 GCA_002771565.1 Candidatus Campbellbacteria bacterium CG22_combo_CG10-13_8_21_14_all_43_18 | reverse complement strand
AATGATAACAAAAGAAAACCGGACAGCGTGTCCACTTTTTGGGGTACAGATCATTTGCGCCCCCGGCAGGAATCGAACCCACAATAGCTCCTTAGAAGGGAGCCGTTATATCCATTTAACTACGGGGGCGTGGCACAAATGATGGTAACAGCATTACAAAGAGGGGTCAACAAAGCGAAAGTCAGACTCGAGGAGAGAACGATAATTTTCTTTTCGGAGACGAAGAAGCGATAGAACATCTTCAAGGGCGCCGCGATTCAGAGTATTGGAAGGACTCCGGGGAGTTTTTTCAACCAGAACAGCCTCGTCCGAACTGACATTATAAAAACTTGCGACCGCGTAAGACAGGAAAAAAATATTTATTATCAAAAATAAAATAACTAGAGATACCCAGTTGATATCGGAATCTAGCCTAATGAGAAAGTTTAATTTCCCAAGAAAAATTTTTATTTTTTGAAACGATTCTTTCAAGAAAAACATATTTATTTTTTAAGTTTTAAAACCCTCAATCCCAGAGCTCCTTCCCAATATAAAGTTTCGCCTTCGGTGTTTTGCTTTGCGTCCAGAGCAAATTTGTTGAGAGCGATCAGATAGGGCATATTCTCCAGAAGCTCCAAAAAGCGGAAGCTTCCGCTCCAGCTTCCCTCGGTTGTCATGCTGATATCCAAAAATTCCAGCCTATCGGAAGAAGTTTCGTCTTCAAGAAATTCTCTGACATCAACGGAACCTATTTCAATTTCAATCCCAGACAGAGCGGAAAGAGCTTCAACCTCCTGGATAAAAGAAACGATGTCGGCGGCGGGAATAAAATATGAATCCAGAGCTTCTCTTTTCTCTTTGGTCTCCGCTAGAATTTTTTTGAAAGACCGAAGTTGGCGTTCTTTGGCAATCTGAAGATCCAGCTCCTGGGACAAATCCGATACGATTTCATTATTTTTATTTATAGCCGAAGTAAAAAACCAATAACCCCCGACAACAAGGAGGTTTAGAATGAGGAGAATGACTATCAATATTTTTGTTTTTTTGAGAACGCCCATGGTCATTTTGTCTCCTGTGAGAATTTCAGCTCAATATTAAAATCAATGTCTTTGTTTTTAGCCAGATTGGAAACCGGTAAATTCACCGCGGAAAAATCGTTTATTGTTTTCAAGGATTCGGTGAAATCTATCAGACTATCTCTGTCCGAAGCGATTCCTCCGACAAACAGGCTTTTTTTCTCATCATTGATACTGCGCAAGACGAGGCTTGTAATTCTAATGGGGGCCGCTTTCTTGTCCAAAATACTCCGAATTGAAAGATGAAATTTAATTTTTTCCGGAAAAGAAAGAGTTTTTATTTTCAAATTGGTGGAAATAACATCCTCGGAGAGCCCGCTTTTTTGCGTTTTTTCCACATAAGACTTCAGAAAAGAGATTTTCTCGGAGGCTAGGCCTGCTTTGTTTTTTGAAAGAAAATACGAGGGCAGAAAAAAGACGGAGGCCAAGAGAAAAGTAATGAAAGAGAAAACGAGGACTAAGGCTAAAAGACGAAGCAGGTACTCTTCTCTGATTTTCTTTTTATTATTCTGCGGAAGAAGATTAGGCATTATTTTTCATTAAATTTTTTCAGGCAAACGCCGACGGAGGACGAGTAGCTTAAGGAGTTCTGAAAATTTATCACCGGCACGGCATCATCACGAAATTTAACGTTTTTCCAGACATCGGCATATTCAACCCTGACCTTGAGGCCCGCCTGAAGATAGTCCTTCAGCCCGAAAAGATTGGCATTTCCGCCGACCAAAATTATTTTTTTGATGTTGTCTCCGATTTTCCCGTCAATATCTTTATGGGTGTGCCAGAAAATGAATCTTTTGTTGATTTCATCCTTCAGAACGGAAACCACATTGGCCAAAGACATATATAATTCCGGTTTGTCTTTGTCTCTGACCAAGCCCTTTTCATTTTTGATTTTTTCCACCTCTTCCTTTTTTATATGAAATTTTTCTTCCAGAATCTTGTCAATGGGCTCGCCTCCAATTTCGGCGGTGGAAGTATATCGGATTACGCCGCGACTGACGACGGAAAAACCGGTTCTGGTTCTGCCATAGTCAACTATCATATAAGTATCCATATCGTCTTTGGCAATAACCGCTCTGGCAATGGACTCGGCTTCAATCTCCAGAAAAACCGGCGTCATTCCGACGTCTTTGAAAAGACTGATGTAGCTCGCGACAACTTTTTGCGGAAGAACCGAGACCCCGACATCAATGGAATTTACCCTCTCGCTTTTTGGAATAATCTTGTAGTCAAAAAGAGCTTCGTTTACGGAAATGGGAACATTGTCCTCCATCTGGAATTCAATACTGTTTCTTATTTCTTTCTCGCTATTTGATTTCGGCACTCTAAGTTTGAAGACGTAGGCTTTCTCTTCGGGAAGAGTGGCCCCGACAAGGGAAAGGTCGTACTTTTCCTTGACTTTCTTTAGAATCTCTTTGAGAGAATCTCTGTTGTTGATATTGCCCGACTTGATAACGCCGTCCGGTATTATTTCAGCTCCGAATTTTTTAATGCTAAATTCATTTTCATATCCGAAGAGCTCCAGAATTTTGACGGAGTGGTCGGAAAAATTAAGAGCCGCGTGAGACATTCTTAAAAGCTTGGGCGGTGGCAGAAACTTCAGAAAGATTTTTTCCATTTTAAGAAGAGAATTGATGAGCATGGCAAATGATTTGATTTGGGCGTCTTTTTGAATTGAAATAAGCCGCAAGAGCCGAGGCTCGAAATTAGCCGCGAGTCAGCAACCCGGAGACGCGCAATTAAATTGTATCAGAATCTTTTTTAATTGAGCATCAGAAAACTGCAAAATCCAGAATTTTATAGACAAAGTATCCAAGAGCGACAAAAGCCAAAGAGAGCGCCAGGTAATTCAGGTACTTCATGACTTTCTTCCCCTTCCAGTGACCAAGAAAACTGACAAGGGCCGCAACGGTGTAGAACATCAGGCCTCGTCCGAGAAGAGAGGTCAGGATGAAGATAAACGGATCTATTCGAAAAAAACCAGAAGCCAAAGTAAAAACTTTGTAGGGCAAGGGGGTGGCGGAAGCAAAAAAAATCGCCAGAAAAGCGTTCTTTCGAAAAAGCTCGCCGGTCTGAAGAATATTTTCTCTTAATCCGTAGGCCTCAATAATGACCCGACCCAGTGTGTCGTAAAACAGAAAGCCTATCAGATAACCGAACAATCCTCCCAAAACGGAGGCAATGGTAACCAAGGAACCGTAGTAAAACCATTGTTTGTGCCTATCCTTGACCGTCATCGTGGCAATCAGAAGAGCGCTTGAGGGGATGGGCAAAAAAGAGGCCTCGGCAAAAGAAAAAATGGCCAACCACCAGTCGGCGCGGTCGCTCTCGGAATATTTTTTAATCCAAGACTTTTTCTCCGGAGCCGGATTTTCTTCTCGCCAGAGAGTTTCTTCTTCGATTTTGTCGCGTTTGAGATTGTTAGACATGCGCTATCTGACCGGACTTCCGTTCGGTATTTTGTTTTCGGCGGCAAGAAGAGAGAACTTGCCATCGCCCAGAACGGCAAGAATCATACCGTCGCTTTTATGGCCCTTGATTGTCCGAGGCGAAAGATTGGCAAGAATCGGTATCTGTTTTCCAACGAGCTCTTCCGGAGCATTGAAGTATTCGGCAATTCCGGAAACAATTTCCTTTTCTTCTTTTCCCAAATCCACTCTCAACTTTAAGAGTCTATCGGTCCCCTGAATTTTTCGGGCTTCCAGAATTTCTCCCACTCTGATGTCAAGTTTTAAAAAATCTTCCAGGTTAATCATTATTTATCATCTCTCTCCAGAAAACTTTTCAAGATAAGAGCGGCGGCGGAAGCGTCAAGAAGTTCGGTATCACCTTGAATTCTTCTGGCTTCGGCGGAGGTTAGAAATTCATCCTCAAGATGGACGATAAGTTTTTTCTGCGTTTCCAGATTTTTAACAAAGTCGGTGATTTTGTTCATGATAAGGTTGGGTTCTTTTTTATAATTTAAGGACTGCCCGACCACCACTTCTTTGATTTCTTCGTCTCTGCAGATTTTCTCAATTTTTTCCGGAAGAGAGCCATCATTTTGCAGAACATATTTGGGAAAGGCCATTGTTCTTCTGTCGTCGCTTATGGCGACCCCGACTCGCTTGGAACCAAAGTCAATACCTAAGAGCTTGCTTTTAGCCATAGCCCTAGTTTATATCAAATCAGCCCGTTTTACTAAGGTTTGACGCAAAAAGCGGCGTGGAGGTTTGCTTTTTTGTTGATAGACGAAATTTGTGGTCAATTTGTGGTCAAAGAGTTTTCTCGTGCTAGTATTAAGCATTATCAGATAGAAAGTTTTTAATTCATAAAAAATGGAAGTATTTTTACAAAACAATTTGTGGCTCCTGGCCCTTCTGATGGCCTGGGTCTTGCCGTGGAAGGGTTATGCCCTTTGGAGCGCTGCGCGATTAAGGCACAAGTGGTGGTTCGTCATTCTTTTGGTGGTCAACACCGTTGCCATTTTGGATATTATTTATATTTTCTTTGTGGCAAGGCCGGCCAAGAAAAAGAGTTTTGGCGGCATGAATTCCTAGGCCCCGAGCTTGATTTTTTAACTTCTGGGATAATGGATGAGTAAGCGAGTATAAAAGAAATCCAAAATTTGGAGGGGACCCGGCTGGATGAGGAGCTTGTCTTGAAAACAAGTGGGCCGCAAGGCTTTGTGGGTTCGAGTCCCACCCCCTCCGCCTTCGGTTCGCCGAAGCTTCGGCGAAGGAAACTTTTGCTTTTTCCCGTTAAATTACCATTTAACCATTGGCGCTAATTGCTAATGATAGAGTAGAAAGTTTTGTTTTAGACAAAAGGCCGCATTTCGGATAAATTATCCTGCAGATTTTAGAGTTTTATTATCTCTGCCCCTACTACTGTTTTTCAAGTCTTTTTTCCCAGACCAGAGAAAGCGAGACCGACAGCAGTAAGACGACCGCGTAAGAAAAAACAAGAGTCGGCAGATTTAAGTTTGGCGCATATTCCACGGCAAAAGCAAAATACCAGGAGGAAAGGGCTATTGAGGCTGTGGCAAAAAACGGTTTTTCCAAAACAGAAAAAGGAGAGCCCCCCAAAGAGGGTTCGTCTTCCCCAAAAGGAATGATTGTCAAAAGAGGGCCAAAAATTATCAAGAGGGCGGCCCCGCTGATGCCCGAAATAAAAAGGGATGCTGTTTGAACGAGAAAGACGGAAGATTCCGAGAGAGCGGCGGGGTCTATGACGAAAGAAAGAAACTGGCTGACAAGAACAAGAACCAAGCCAAGCCAGATTATCTCGGATGTGCCCTTCAAAGTCCGGGCCTCTTCATCGGTCAGTTTGGAGTCTCTTAAAAACCGGAGAAACAAGAAGAGAGAGGCCGAAACGCTTCCGAGCCCCAAACCAAAACCGAGCGTGTGGACAAAGTCTATGGCTTTATCCGCGCCGGAGAGAAGGCTGATGGCATAAGGGGCGCCGGAAAGAGAGACAATAAAAATCATGATGGAAAGAAGGGCCGACATAATACACCAGATGCACCATTGCCTTAAAATAAAAGCTTGGACAAAAAGAAGATAAAGAGAAAAAAGAAAAGCGGCGGATGTAAGAAGTGAAAGCCCGAGAAGCGCCCGGCCGGACAAAAAACCCGGCACAATGACGAGGCAAAGATACATGACAAAAATAAGAGCATAATAAGCTAGACCTCCATATTCCAAAGGAATCCCGAGAAACTTGGAATATCTGCTGGAAATAACGGCATTGCAGTCGGAACCCAGAGGGCAAATAAGTTCCCTTCCGTTTCTTTTTACATAGTAAATATAAGAGGCAATAGCCAAGCCTCCGAGAGCCATAACGGCAATAAAGGCGTAGAATCCCGAGGCCTCCGGGGAAATAACGGGAAAAATGAAGCCGCTTACGACAAGAATAATCAGAAAAAAATAGAGCAATATGCTTGGTTGAATCAGCATTGTTCGGATTGAAGAATTTGCTTCATTGTCATTGGAGGCCATTATACCAAAAAATATCCACAAGGATAGGTGCCGCAAAGGAAGAGGGCGGTCTCTTATGTTAGAATTTCCGGTATGAAAAGAAAAGTTCGTGGTTTTACCATAATAGAACTCCTGGTGGTTCTGGCTGTTATAGCCGTCCTTTCCTCTATTGCCATTGTCAGATTTTCAAGCGTTCAAGCCAGCGGCAGAGATTCCAAAAGACTTTCCGATGTCTCCCAAATTCAAAAAGCCCTGGGGCTGTATCAGATTGACAACAGATTTTTCCCCGTACAAACAAGCCCAATAGAAATTACCGGGGAAGATTCTTTTTCTCTGGTTCTTGAGTCGGCCGGGGTAATACCCGAAGTCCCGACAGACCCTCTCTCCGGCTATACATATACTTACCAATCAAACTCCGCGGGTACGGATTATGATATCGGTTTCTGTCTGGAAACGGACGGCATACCCAATTATTCACAAGGTTGCGGAAATACCATCAGTCCTTAAAAACAAAGGGATGAGAAACTACAACATATCCTGGCAGACAAAGGAGTACGAATATGTGGAGAAAAACGCCGACTGGTTTTGGGCGTTGGGAATTATTTCAATATCCATCGCCGTAACGGCCGTAATCGTAAGCAACTCGCTTTTTGCCGTCCTGATACTCTCGGGAGCTTCGGCTTTGGCCATTTTCGCCATAAGAAAACCGGATATAATTTATTGCGAGGCAAATCAAAGAGGTTTTGTCATAAATGACAGATTGCATCCTTATGGTTCGCTGGATTCTTTTTGGGTGGAAATCGATACGGAGAATCCAAAACTTTTTATGACTTCAAAAAAAATATTAATGCCGCAGATAGTCGTGCCAATATCGCCGGAAGTGGATACAAATCTCCTAAGAGATTATCTCTTGGATTATGTTGACGAGGAAGAGCAAAATGAATCTTTGCCGACCATAATTATGGAGTATCTGGGGTTTTGATATTCAAGCTCTCAAAAAACCAAGTAATGCTATGATGTATTTATACATATTGCTACAGTTAACTGTAGCGCGATGATATATTTATATATTATTACTACAGTTAACTGTAGCGCAAGAAATAGCGAGACGGCGCTCTTCAAAGCGGTGGGCGTCCGGTTAAGTTTATGGGTGCGGACGGGGTTTTCAGAAAAATCTCTTGTGTTTTTGCTTCTTTTCCCCAGTTTTTGGAATTTTAGACGGATGTAAAAAAAAGTTAAAGGGTGTAATGTATCAATATAACATCTTCACTACTATGCCCCAAGCGAAAACCCCACTTCTAAAGACCATCATAAAACGAGACGGTTCGTCCGCCGTTTTTGACAGAAACAAAATCATTCTGGCCGTCAATAAGGCAATGAGGTCTGCGGGGGAATTTCGAGACGGCGCGGCAGAAAGCGTCGCCCGGGCGGTGGAAAAGAAATTAATCGCAAATAAAAAATCAGATGCCTCCTTTGTGCCAACTGTCGAGGGAGTGCAGGACGAGGTGGAGAAAGAGCTCATGCTGTTGGGATTTCTTGAGTCCGCAAAATCATACATCCTCTACCGGGTAGAACACGCGGAAAAGCGTCTTGAAAGGGGAGAGGTGCCGGAACACATCCGGAGGCTTTCGCAAGAAAGTAAAAAATACTTTAAAAATAATCCTCTGGGCGAATTTGTCTATTTGCGGACATACGCGCGATGGATTGAGACGGAAAGACGACGCGAAACATGGATTGAGACGGTTGATCGTTATATGTCGTTTATGAGAGAAAACCTGGCCGACAAACTTTCCGAGGAAGAATATTCCGAGGCGCGCGAGTCTATCCTGAAACAAGAAGTGATGCCGTCTATGCGTCTTATGCAATTTGCCGGGGACCCCGCCCGCCGCTGTAATACCTGCGCGTACAATTGCACATTTATTGCTCCGGCAAAGCTCCAAGATTTTGCGGAGATTATGTATCTTTCCATGCAGGGATGCGGAGTCGGATTTTCCGTTGAAAGCCAGAATGTGGAGCAGATGCCGCAGATACAAAAACAGTCAAAGAGGAAATTGCCTACGCATAGAATTGCGGACTCAAAAGAAGGGTGGTGTAACGCGCTTACTCTGGGTCTGAAGACATGGTACGGAGGAAAAGATATTCAATTTGATTACTCACATATCCGCCCGGCGGGAGCGCGTTTGAAAACCATGGGCGGAAAGGCGTCTGGTCCGGAGCCGCTCTCTTCACTATTGAGTTTTGCGCGAGAAAAAATACTGAAGCGGCAGGGCCGTCGCCTAAGGCCGATTGATGTTCACGATATCATCTGCAAAATCGGAGAGTGTGTCGTCTCGGGAGGCGTGCGGCGCACGGCCATGATAAGCTTGTCCGACCTTGACGATGTTGAAATGCGGGACGCGAAAAAGGGGCAGTTTTTCTTGACGGAACCGCATCGCTCAATCGCCAACAATTCCGCCGTCTATGAAACGGCTCCATCAAACACGGAATTGGTTGAAGAATGGATGGCTCTTATGAAAAGCGGTTCGGGAGAGCGCGGAATTTTCAACCGAGGCTCGCTTCTAAATACTTTGCCTAAGCGCCGCAATAAATACTTCAAGAAAGCGGGCTTTCTGGGCGACGATGGGATCGTGCAGGGCCCAATTGGCACGAATCCGTGCGGTGAGATAATTCTGCAATCAAAACAATTCTGCAACCTTTCCGAGGTCATTGCGCGGGCAAACGACACCCACGAAAGTTTGGTCCGTAAAGCGCGCCTGGCTTCTCTTCTCGGAACATATCAATCAACACTTACAAAATTCAGATACATTTCAAAAGATTGGCAAAAACATTGCCAAGAGGAACGCCTGCTTGGCGTCTCGGTAACCGGCCAGTGGGACTCCGGCGCCGCGCGGAATCCGGAAACTCTTCGGGCCATGCGCGATATGGCGGTTAAAACAAATGCGGCATATGCCAGGCGTTTTGGAATCAAGGCGTCGCTTGCTGTGACGGCGGTCAAGCCGTCCGGCACGGTATCACAGACATTTAATTGCTCTTCCGGCATTCATCCCCGCCATGCCAAGCATTACATCCGGCGCGTACGGATATCCGCAACCGACTCGCTTTTCAAAATGCTGAAAGACCAAGGTGTGCCCTATCATCCGGAAGTCGGGCAATCTTTGGAAAATGCCAGTACTTATGTTCTGGAATTTCCCGTAGAGGCGCCCGGCGGTTCGGTTTTTAAGGACGATCTCTCCGCTCTTG
>PCTS01000002.1 GCA_002771565.1 Candidatus Campbellbacteria bacterium CG22_combo_CG10-13_8_21_14_all_43_18 | reverse complement strand
GTATGTAGTACAGTTAACTGTAGTACTTTAATATATTGCAGTACTTTGAGTTTGGAAGAAATTCGCCTGTCATTGACTAACGATACGCGCCCTTCTATACTTCAGTTTGTCCGCCAGAGGTGGATTTTACAAGCTAATTTTATAAAGTGGGGCTAATCCCTTCCGACCTCAAATCAGAAAACCCGCAGGCGGAGGAAACCCTGTTCAAAATTATGGAAAAAGAAAAAGAGCGCCGCAGAGAGAAGGTTTTGAAGTCGGCGGAAGCAAAGCCGACAGCGGCAAAAAACCCAAAGGCCGACACTCTGATGGGAAAACTTTTCTCCGAGACACACGCCAGACCGGAAGAGGGAGATTTGGTGGAAGGGCCGGTTGCGGAAAAAGGCAAATCTAAAGTTTTCATTGACCTGAAACCTTTTGGCATGGGTATTATTTTCGGAAGAGAATATATCAATGTCCGCGATATTCTGAAAAAGACAAGTATCGGCGATAAAATTACCGCCAAGGTTGTGGAGGCCGAGAACGAAGACGGCTACATTGAATTATCTCTAAAAGAAGCCAGACAAGCTATCATCTGGGACGAAGCCGAAGAAGTTATGAAAGAAAAAAGAATTTTGCTTCTCTCGGCCAAAGAAGCCAACAGGGGCGGACTTATAATAGAGTGGCAGGGTATTCAGGGGTTTCTGCCGGCCTCCCAACTTAAAACCGAGCATTACCCCAGAGTGGAGGACGGAGATAAAGACAAGATACTGGAAGAACTGAACAAGCTCGTTGAACAAAAAATTGAAGTCTCTATCATCGGAGTTGAACCGAAAGAAAATAAGCTAATCTTCTCCGAGAAAGGTCCCGAACAGAAAGAGAAAAGAAAAATTCTTGACAAATATGAACTTAATGACACGGTGGAGGGAGATATTACCGGTATCGTTGAATTCGGAGTTTTTATAAAAATTGAGGAGGGGCTGGAGGGGCTGGCTCATATCAGCGAGCTCGACTGGGGCTTGGTGGAAGACCCGAAAGAACTCTTCAAAGTCGGCCAAAAAGTCAGAGCTAAAATTATAGAAATAACCGATGATAAAATTTCTCTTTCTATCAAACAGCTCAAACCGAATCCGTGGGAGAAGGCCGACAAAAAATACAAGACCGGACAAAAAGTGGAAGCGGTCATCATCAAGTTCAACAAACACGGGGCTTTGGCTTCCGTGGAAGAAGGAGTCGCCGGACTCGTTCACATCAGCGAATTCGGGGGCGAGGAAAAATTAAGAGAATCGCTGGAGTTGGGGAAAAAATATTCTTTCATCATTAACATCTTTGAGCCGGCCGAACACAAAATGACCCTGTCGGTGGCCGTGAGAGACGCCGCTTTGAAATAATCGGCAAAAAACGACCGAGGAAAAACGGGAAATTATTTATTCAATCTGTTTTTCTCAATTCCAATCGGTTTGGGCCAGCTCCCTGCCGTCTAAAATTATGGAACGAAGAGCTTCCGAAATATCCTTGGCAACCTTTTTTATCTTTTTCCGCTCCGCTTCTTTAAATTCTCCGATAATAAAATTCAGGACGGCTTTTTCTCCTTTGGGTTTCTTCACTTTTCCAGATAGTGTGGAAGGGCTGATGCCAACCTTGATTCTTAAAAACTCATTTGTTCCGAGCGCTTTCTTGACCGAGCGGACTCCTTTGTGCCCGCCGCTTCCTCTATTATAGACAATCTTGAATTTCCCCAAAGGCATATCTAAGTCGTCATGGATGACGACAAGGTTTTGAGCCGCTTTTTTGCTTTTTATGAGCGTGGAGACAGCCTTGCCGGAATTGTTCATCATCGTATGAGGGCGAAGAATCACAACTTTTTCTTTTCCAATCCGGCTTTCAGAAAGCTCTCCCATGTTCTTCGCGCTTTTTACGTAAGCCCCAAAAGAAAAATCTTTTGCGAATCTGTCCAAGACAATCCAGCCGACGTTGTGTCTGGATTTTTCATATTTTTCTCCGGGGTTCCCCAAACCCGCTATCAGAAACATAAAATTATCATAAACAAAAACCGAGAGGGATGCAAAAGATTCCGAGACTGCGGAAAAAATTCTCTTTTTTGAAAAATTTTGTTACAGAACAAAATTTTCTATTGTGTCAAACGTCTTTCCAAAATATAATGACAGATATATGGAACAGAACAATCTTGACCAACGACAAGATTTTGGGGGGAGGATTTCTAAAAAAGAAAAAGGTCAAGGTTTTTTCTCGGAGATAATAAAGTTTACGCTTCTGGCCGTCTTCTTGGTCTTGCCGTTCCGAATTTTCATCGCCGAGCCGTTTATCGTAAGCGGGAGCTCCATGGAACCGTCTTTCCAAAGCGGCAATTATTTAATTATAGACAAATTAAGCTATAGGCTCGGAGACCCGAAACGCGGGGACGCCATCGTACTAAGATATCCTCTGGATAAATCAAGATTTTTTATAAAAAGAATCATCGGCCTGCCGGAGGAAACGATAACCATGACGGACGGAGATGTCTATATTTCCAAGAACGACGGCGAGAAGGAAGAAAAAATAGAGGAGCCTTATCTTAAAAACAAGACGGTTGAAAATTTCTCCGTTTCTTTGGGAGAGAGAGAATATTTCGTCATGGGCGACAACCGGCCGGTCAGCCTTGACTCCAGAAGCTGGGGAGTTTTGGAAAGAAGTTTCATCAAAGGAAAGCCTGTCTTGAGACTTCTGCCAATAACAAAAGCGGAGGTTAATCCCGGAAAATAAAAACCGCGATGCAAAGATCAAAAAATAAAGAACAGGAGCCGCCGCGACCAATTTTTTGCCGAACCTGCGAGTACAGGGGCTCCTTGCAAAAAGCGGTGGACATCGCCGAGTGTTACGGTTTCACTTTGGTTGAGCCCATAACCATAACAAAAAGACTCCCGACCGGACTGCCCAAATTTAAAAAAGAAGCTTTGCGAGAGAAAGATTTTTCCGACTTCCCAAAAGAATATATGTCAACGCTCAAAAAGTATATTGACGGAGAAATGCATCGTTTTGCCCAGCCGATAATGCTCTGCCATATCAATAAAAGCGAATCAAATTCAACGGAGTTTCGTCTGGAAATAATCGGAACAAAAAAAAGCGTGGCCGAGGCCACCGTCATTCGCGTGGCCGGAGTCATATTGGACGAGCTGGGATTCAAAAATATTCATATCAGGTTAAACAGCATCGGCGATAAAGAGTCCGGAAATGTTTTCTTGAGAGAACTGACAAACTATTACAGACAGCACATCTCGAATCTTTCCCCGGTTCTGCAGAGCCAGATTAAAAAAAACATTCTGAAAATTTATTCAAATACTAGCGAGAAATATCGGGAAATCAATGACAACGCTCCAAAGCCGATTCAATTTTTGACCGAAGAAAGCCGAGGGCATCTTTCGGAAATCTTGGATTTCCTTGAAAATCTCGGTCTGAAATATGAAATGGGAGATGAGCTGGTCGGAACCAGCGCCTGCTTCCCGAAAACTCTCTATGAAATAATTGAAGACGGCAACCGAAAAGAAAAAAACATTCTGGCCCGGGGAGAGAGATACAACCATCTGGCTCAAAAAATCGGATTTAACAGAAAAATTCCAATTGTCGGAATCTCCATACCGATACAAAAAAGGTTCCTCCGAAAAGACCGATATTTAAAAGAAATTTCAATTCGCGAACCAAAAATCTATTTTATTCATCTCGGTTATGACGCTAAAAAAAGAAGTTTGGGAATTTTAGATGTTTTCAGAAAGACAAAAGTCAAAGTCTATCAGTCGCTCTGTAGTGATTCTTTCGCAAGCCAGTTAAGGATGGCCGAACAGACCGGGGTGCCCTACACTATAATTATGGGACAAAAGGAAGTTATGGAAAGTTCGGTTATCTTTCGGGACATGGAGACCAGATATCAGAAAAATATCACTCTTTCGCGTCTGGAAAACTTTCTGAAAGACCTTAAGAGGAAAAAGGTCGTCTAGGACAGGCTAAAAGCTGTTGAAAAAATTTTCGGCTCGTGGTAGCCTTTTTGAGTGATGATAAATGTCAAAGTAAAATCAAACAAAGGAGAAAGCTCCATAAGCCTTCTTAGAAGATTTTCCAAGCGCGTTCAGGGCGCCAGAATATTGGCTAAGGCAAAAAAAATAAGATTCAGAGAAAGGGAGGAGTCTCCGTTTGTCAAGAAAAAAAACAGACTCCGAAATATTGAAAAAAGAAAAAGAGTGGAGAAAATGATAAAAATGGGAATTCCTCCCAAGAAAAAGAAGAGACGATTCTAAAAAAGCCTTATCCACGGGGCTTTTTTAGTTGGAATAGTCTATAATAATTCCCATAAGAGATACCAAACTATGAGTTTGGATTTTTGAAAATGACTAAAAACATCAGAGTTGGAATTGATATAGGGACATACCAGGTTAAGGTTATGATGGCCGGACGTTCGGAGAAAAAGGACGAGCTTCTTAGCATACTCGGGACCGGCTTGGTTGGCTCATATGGCCTTCGCTACGGCTACATTGTAAACAAAGGAGACGTTGTCCGAGCAATCAAAAAGGCCATAGGACAAGCGGAAAAATCATCGGGAAATAAAATAAGGAAAGCTTATCTGGGAATCAGCGGGATAACTTTGGAAGGAACGCAGTCAACGGGCAACGCCGTTATCAGCCGGGCCGACATGGAAATCACGGATTTGGATGTGAAAAAAGCCATAGAGGATAGCGAGCAAAATCTGCTGAAAAAACTTTCTCCCAACAGAAAAATCATCCACACTATCCCCATTGAATGGAAAATAGATAAAAAACTTCTGTATGGAAGACCCTCCGGCATAACGGGAGAAAAACTGGAGGTCAAGACGCTTTCCATAACCTATATGGACCAGCACCTCAACGACCTTATCCAAGCCATAGAAGAAGCGGGGGTTGAGGTGGAAGATGTCGTTGCTTCCCCTATCGCGGCCAGTCTTGTCACTCTGACCAGAACACAAAAAATCGCGGGCAGTGTTTTAGCGAATATCGGAGCGGAAACTCTTTCTTTAATCGTCTTTGAAAATAATCTGCCTATTTCTTTGAAAGTCTTCGCTATCGGCGGAAATGACATCACCAACGACATAGCCCTAAGACTGAAAATCCCGATTGAAGAAGCGGAACAAATCAAGACCGGGCAATTGACCGGAACGCACTATCCTCCGAAAGAGCTGGAGCAAACTATTTCCGCCCGCCTCTTGGATATTTTTGAACTGATTGAGGACCACCTGAAAAAAATCGGGAAAAACGGATTACTGCCGGCGGGCATCATCATGACCGGAGGAACATCAAGTATCAGAACCATAGAAAAGTCCGCCAAAGATTCTCTGAAACTGCCTTCAAAAATCGCCGAAATAAGTTTTAGAAAAGGAAATAAAAACAATTTTATAGACTCGTCCTGGGCTGTAGCTTACGGCCTCTGCGTTTTGGGGCTCTCGGAAGAACCGGAGTCGTTTGGCATAAAAATGGCAAGAAGAACGGGGAGCAGTTTATTGAATTGGATAAAGCAATTCCTGCCATAGACCCGGTTGCCCCTCAAGAATTTGAGTAAAAAACATTTTGAATATAAAAACAAGACATCAAATTATAGAAAAAGTCAAAGGTTTTAATTTTCCGCTTTTGTGTTAAAATTCTGTGAAACAATTAGTGAGAAAAATATCGCTTTTTGCCCCGCGCTTCTTTCTATTTTGAGGAGGCCGGCAGAAAGGGAAGTTTTAATAAGTTTTGAGTTTTGAGAGATTTGAGAGAAAGGTTGAGAAAATTTCTAAAATTCATTATATGCATCAAAAAAATCATCTATGTCTAAAAAAATAAAAAAAGATGTTGAGTCCTTTGCCAGAATAAAAGTCGTCGGCATAGGAGGCTCGGGCAAAAATGCCACAAACCATATGGTTCGCTCAAAGGTCAAGGGCGTGGAGTTTGTCGTGGTCAATACCGATGCCCAGGATTTACATAATTCACTTTCCAAAAGAAAAGTCCATATAGGAAAGCATCTGACTAAAGGTCTCGGAACCGGAATGAATTCGGATACCGGAAAGAGAGCGGCGGAAGAGACAAAAGAAGAAATTCAAGAGGTTTTGAAAGGCGCCGATATGGTATTTATTTCCGGAGGTCTTGGCGGAGGAACATGCACCGGCGCTTCTCCCGTCGTGGCAAAAGCCGCCAAAGAAATGGGCGCTTTGACCGTAGCGGTTGTGACAAAACCTTTTTCTTTTGAAGGCAGTCAAAGAATGCGTCTGGCCGAAAAAGGAGCGGAGGATTTAAAACAAGAGGTTGACGCGCTTATAGTCATTCCAAACGACAGACTTTTGGCCATTGTCGGCAAAGAAACAACCGCCACCGACGCATTTGCCATGGCTGATGAAGTTTTGAGAGAAGGGGTGGAAGGCATTTCGGACCTTATTACAATGCCGGGGATAATCAACGTTGATTTCGCCGATATCAGAGCGATTATGGAAGATGCCGGGAGCGCTCTGATGGGCCTTGGCAGAGCTCACGGGGAAAACAGAGCTGTTGAGGCCGCTAAAATTGCCATTAACTCTCCCCTTCTGGATTTGTCGGTTAACGGCGCGAAAGGAGTCTTGTTTGTTGTGGCCGGAGGCGAGGATTTAACTATGTCGGAAATCCACGAGGCCGCGAATGTTATAACCGAATCGGTTGACCCGGACGCAAAAATAATTTTCGGCGCCATTAAAGACGACAAACTTAAAAAGGGTGAAATAAAAGTAACGGTCATCGCAACCGGTTTCCCCGATGGCATGACGGGCAAGTCTTCCGGGGGAATTTTCCAATTCAGCGGGAAAGACAAAGAGAAGAAAGACTCCCCCGTCATTAAAGAAGAAGAAATCCCGACTAAAGAAAAAAAAGAGGAAGAGGATGACTGGGGAGCCGTTCCGGCATTTTTGAGAAGGGCAAAAAAGTAGAGTCCGTAATTCGCCCGCCCGCAGCACGGGCGGGCTCGCGTCAATATTTTTAATTAACAGAAAAATAGAATTTTATCTTTATGATTTATGATCTCCTTATCATCGGCGGAGGACCGGCCGGAAGCGCCGCCGGCGTATATGCCGCCAGAAAAAAATTAAAGACTCTTTTTATAACTTACGATTTCGGAGGACAAAGCGGCGTTTCTCCCAACATTCAAAACTGGATAGGCACAAAATCAATCAGCGGGAAGGGCTTGGCCGACAATTTGAAAGAGCACCTTTTGGCTTACGCGGGTGATGCTTTGGAATTAAAAGAAAGAGAAAAAGTCTTGAGTATAGAAAAAACCGGAGATGGTTTCAGTGTTGCCACGGAAAATGGCGGGGATTTCAAAACCAAAACTCTTCTCATAGCAACCGGCGCTGACAGAAAGAAACTGCAGGTTCCGGGAGCTTCAAAATTTGAGAACAAGGGCATCACATATTGCGCCACCTGCGACGGCCCGCTTTTTGCCGATATGGATGTGGTTGTCATCGGCGGAGGAAACGCCGGATTTGAGACCGCCGCCCAGCTCTTGGCTTATGCAAAAAGCGTAACTCTTCTGCATCGAGGCCCGGAATTCAAAGCAGACCGGATTACCGTTGAAAAAGTCCTAAAAAATCCAAAGATGAAAGCCATCACAAACGCCGAGACTAAAGAAATTTTGGGAGAGAAATTTGTCTCCGGCCTGAAATATGAAAATCTGGAATCGGGAGAAAAAATGGAACTGAAGACAAACGGAGTTTTTGTAGAAATCGGTCTTATCCCAAATACCGGTTTCGTGGGAGATCTTTTGGAAAAGACACAATATAATCAGATTGTAGCCGACGCCAAAACACAGCGAGCTTCCCTCCCGGGCGTTTGGGCCGCCGGAGATTGCGCAAACGGTCTTTATCATCAAAACAATATCGCCGCCGGCGATGCAGTTAAAGCGCTTGAAGATATTTATATGTATCTCGCCACCGGAGACTAGAGGATTAAAAGCCGTAAAAAAGCAATAAAAGGGCCTCTATAAAACCATCTACACTATTCTAGTATTCTATAGAATACTAGAATAGTTATTCTGATATTTCGCGCCTCCATCATATACATATGGTTGGCCTATCGGTTTAGAGTCAGATCAATCCTTATTATTTATACTCTTTCTTCGTTCAGTTTTTTGACTAAATTCAAGAGATTATTGTAATCATCTCTTTTGGAAATTTTATTTCTTTTTTGGCGTTTGCATTTCAAACATTGATGAACTAAGTACTCCCCGCCCCTTTCTTCACCATAATCAACCGCTTTCATCAGGCCCCCGCAATTTGAAGCTCGGTCCCCGGGATTGACATCAACATGTTTGGAATAAAAACACTCCGGACAATGATTGGTATAGCCATTGCCTTTTATATATAGCTCACAGTTATCGCACTTAAAATCTTCTATCTTGCGCTGAAACTTTCTCATAATACTTAAAAACCGCAATTTATCCCGTAGTGTGTTTTACTTTACTACAGTGGCAGTCATAAATAAAATTCTCTTCTTTTTTTTAAAATTTTGAATTTTTATTTCCACAGAGCCGAGACTAATGTTTTGGTGGGCGAGAGAGGACTCGTCCTGACGGTCTCTAAGCTCAAACTTCGCGCAAAGCGCTCGTTTTCACTAAGAGCCACGGGACACGGCTCGGCGGCGCTCCCTGCGGTCGCGGCTTCGCCCGCCTCCGCCGTTCTCGCCCTTCTCATCCCTACAAAACATAAAGCCTCGACTCTTTCAGAGTCGAGACTAATGTTTTGTGGGCGATGCAGGGCTCGAACCTGCGGCCTCTACAACGTCAATGTAGCGCTCTGGCCAACTGAGCTAATCGCCCTTCGTCTAGGAATTTAATCTGATTACTCTAAATTCTTTTGCCCTTCCAAAATATGGTTCAAGCCGATTTGTTTTCAGGTTCTTTGGCAATTTGGAATGCTCTCGGCTTCAGAATTCATTTTGTCCGCCTGATCCGCCTTCGGCGACGAAAATTCAAGCTATCTTTAGAATACAGCGCCAATTGGAATTTTGCAAAAAATTTGCAAGAAAGAAAGCTCAACCTCGCGACACGTTCCACGCGCTTCGGCGCACCCGTCTCCAGTGAGTTCGCCGCGAAGCGGCGAGGGGTTTTGTGGAGCGCGGCCGCCTTGCGGCCGCGCGCCTGCCCGTCCGAAACCGACAGGCGAAGGCGGGGAGCAACCCTTTCAAATCGTGAAGTTTCTATTGTGATCCGTACCCCATTTAGTAGACACTTTA
>PCTS01000010.1:12388-16553 GCA_002771565.1 Candidatus Campbellbacteria bacterium CG22_combo_CG10-13_8_21_14_all_43_18 | reverse complement strand
TGCCGGAGATTGCGGGGGAAATATAAGTGCACAAACCCCCCGAAAGAGAGCCGTCGGTCGGGGCGTAGTATCCGCCGGGAAGAAAACTGGCGTCTTTCGGTTCGCAATAATAGCCGATGGGGTTATTGTTTGCGGAGGCGGAGTTTGTTTCCATCGGAGTGCCGTTGATGTTATTGCCGTTTGAGTCTGTCCCGTTTATGATGAGGCCGTCATTCGTTGCCCAGTTGAGAGCAATGGCGCCCGAAATATTGGGGTCAATTCTTTCCATGCTAAAAGGAGTCGTTGAGGCAAGACCGGCGCACCAAACTCCGCCGCATTCCGTTCTGGGAGGAGTGCTGTCTAAAGTTGAGGTGGCAAATCCCCCAAGGTAGTGGACAAGACGAAGCTCTTCATGGGTGTTTGAAAGACCGGAACCGGAGCCCGAGCCGCTGAAAGCGACGGCCAGGTCTTCGTTCATGCTCGTGGTGTTTGAGGCGGTTCTTTCTATCAGATAATGTCCGAATTTGCCATTGTTGGAACCGTTGCGAAAACCAATGGTCCCTGAAAAATTGATTTCCGGCACTCCGTCCGCTGAAACCAGGGCCACATTGAATAAGTCAAGCGTCAGAGCCGTTCGGTTATACAATTCTACCCATTCATCGGAGGAGTCCGTCGTTCCGGCCCAGGCGATTTCGTTTATGACAATCGGAAACTTTGAAATATTAACCGTTATAGCTGAAGAGGTCGCGGTGTTGGAGGCTCCATCTGTCGCCACGACCGTAATCAAGGCTTTCAGTCCGTCCGGAACAGAGATAGTGGTTGCGGTATCGGAAGTTGTTTTTTGCAATTTTCCATCTCTGTAAATTTTGTAAGAAACCGGGCTGGTTGAATCGGAGCCGTATTGAAGGTTGATTGTCTCGGTGCCGGAAAGACATTTTAAGGGGCTAAGCGAATACTGGCATTCTAAAATTTCAAACAGGCTGATTGCGGGCGGAATCGTGTCAACACTCAAGTTAACCGTGGTTGTGGCCGAAGCAAGACCGTTTTTCTTTCCGGCAAAGCCCAGAGCGGTGTCACCCTCGGGAAAAGATGAAAGCGTCAAAGACCATAAGCCGCCCGCCCCGGCTGTCGTGGTCGCTCCTGAAAAGTCCTGACTGATAACGGCTCCGGCTTCCGAAGTACCTTCAAATGTAATAGTGCTGGTGGAGAAAGCGGAAGAAAAACTTGCCGGAGACACTATGGCCGGCGCTTCAATTGAGGATTGAACGCCGACATCAAGACTGCTTCCGTAAAGCCCGCGATTGCCATTTGAGTCGGTGGCGTAAAAAGTAACGGTGGTCGTGCCCTCTTCCAAGGAAAGGGCGAGGGACCAAAGGCCGTTCGCGGACAGAACGGAGTCGTTGGAAAAATCGGTGCTGACAGTTGCTCCGCTTTCGGCCGTGCCTTCAAAAGTTATCAGGCCATTCGTAAAAGGCGCGCTAAAGTCGGAGGGGCTTGTTATAACGGGTTTGGATGGCGCGGTAGAGTCCAAAAAAACGGTGCCGCTTCCTCCGCCGCCGCCGATAATATTGGGTGTATTAAGATTGTCATTTTTTTCGTTTTCATTATTTTCCTCGGCATTAAGCGCAGGCTCCGGAGAAATTTCTTCTTCTCCCGCCAACTTTGATGATTGTAAGACGGGAGGAGAAGAAGGTAACGATGGCGTTGGTGATGTTTCCGGCGCAAGCGGAGAAGGGAGCGCTTCTGATTCCTGTGAAAAAGAAAATGGCGGAGGTGAAGGAGAAAAGAACTCCTCGGGCGGAGGAAGAGAAGGCGAAGCGGAAGCGGCGGAAAGCAAAGCCGTTTTGCCTTGCTTTCCCGTCTCTTCGGCGGAAGCAAATAAGTTTTGAACTCGGTATACGACAGAGCCCAAAGTATGAACGGCGGCGTCAAATCCTCTGTCATATGTGTTTAGGGCAAAAGAACCGGCCTTGTATGCGCCGACAATGCCTCTGGCCGTATAATTGATTGTCGGCGTAATTACGGGGTCGGTTGCCGCAAAAAAGGCTTTCTTGGTTTTGTAAGAAAAATTGTTTTGAGGAGGATTAAAACAACCCGTTTCCACATTATTTATATCTTTTTCCGCCCTAAGTTCGCCTAGGGCCTCATCAATATCCCTGACGATTTTGGCCGGAGCGCCCGCGAGATATTCTCCGGAAAAAGAGTGCCCTCTCCAAAGTTTGGCGACATTTGGATTTGAAATTGGAATCAAAATATTGGGCTCTAAAGGCCTGGGGGAATTAAAAAATTCAGTCCAACCTCTAATCTCCCAAATTAGGTTGTCATTTGTGGAAGTCAGATAATCTCCATCTTTTGCAATATCCGTGTCCGCCACTTCGCTTGCGGGACTGGCAAGAAGATAGACGCCCACCGACTCTTTGGGCAGGCCATCTTCAATCAGGTATCTGTATATTTCATTGGCATAAAAAGAACCTTGCGAGTGGCCGACAAGAAGTATTTTTTGAGTATTTATTTCGGGATGTATCTGCATTAATATGGTGTCCCGGTCAAAGTTTGTGACTTTGGTAAAGAGAGATTGCGCGGCCGCCTGCACGGTATCTGCCACACCGGCGTAGCGGGAGGGGTTGTAGCCGAGTTTGAAGATGATGTTATCCATTTTGTATGTAGAAACATCTCTAAATGTCTTGATTAAATTTTTTAAACTTACTTCCGCTTCTTCTTTGGTATTCAAAATACCATTTATATAAATGACAGTGTGCCCGTCTTTGGAGCAAGACAAGCTAGCTTCTGAATTTGAAAAAGGTAAGAATAAAGACAATATTAAAATAGAAGGTAAAAGTATCCTATTCATTTTAAGTTGAACTTAAGGTTGACGGGTCAATATCACAATCTTCTACATTATTATCCGGACCATATGATGTGGTATATTTTTTACTTATTTCCAAAGCGCGATCATTTCTTTTTTTTGTATTAAAAACTAAATTCTCGACTTCTTTTTGTCTATCGAAGGCAATATTTACTGCAATCCTAATTTCTTCATCCGTATTTTTATCTAATGAAGTATCGGGAGAGGTATCAAAAACACAACCGCTTCCTCTCCCCTCTTGTATCACAGCCGCTTTCCAAGTCTCACTATTAAAAACTTGGGTTAAATATAACTGCATGCCCATAGCGTATTGAAGCATGGCCGAGCGAATGACGGCATCATCCGAATATCTTTTGAAGATTTCTATTTCCACATCATCTCGAATCCAATTATCATTTTCATCAATCCCTTCTATCGTGGCATCAGCCAAAGCGGGGTCGGGCTCCGGCGGCAGATTCTCCCCCGTTACATCTTCCATAGCCAGTTCTTGAGAATTAATAAAATCAATTATTTCCTGCGACTTCATTTCTTTGCTTCGACTTGGCAGTCTGGCCATAAGAAGAAGAATATATATACCGACAATCACAAACAGGGTTCTTTTGGCAATAACCCGGAATTTTTTCCATCCCGTTCCGTCATCCTCCTTTTTTTCATTGTCCAAAGACGCTTGATTTTCTTCAGACAGCCTATGCTTTTTTCTTAATTTATTCATTCTTACTGCCAGAATAATAAATCCGGAAAGCCCGAGAATGATAAAAAGCGGCCTAAACAATATCCCGCCGACGAGAACGGCGGTGGGAACACTTTCGGAACCCTGCGTTTCTTCGGCAATGACAAGAGAAAGTGTCCAGACCAAATAAGACAGAAAACCATACATAGCGGAATAAATGAAAAATATCTTTACCGCGTTCCAGACCGTTTCTTTTGATTTTTGAAAATAAGAGAGGGCCTTTTTGCCGGCCGTTCTAAAAGAAAGATAATAGACTGCCGCTAAGAGCAGAAGAATGTAGCTATATTCCAAATTTTCAGACAAAATCACAATGTACGCGCTGATTAAATTAAACATTATTCAATGGCAGTTATTTTATAAAGACCTTATTTCACAAAAGTGCTTTAATTAAATAACATTTCTCGGAAGATAGCGACGGAGCTTTTCCACATTTTCACATTTTGCCGAGTAGGATAATAAACTTTGGTGTTTTTGGCGGTTGAACCGCCAAAAACACAATTTACAACTTATTTGTCTTCCATCCCGGCTCGGCTTCTCTTTTTGCCGGACTTCGCGCGGCCTCGGTTCGAATCTTTGCCGGAGAGAGAACG
>PCTS01000010.1:0-12359 GCA_002771565.1 Candidatus Campbellbacteria bacterium CG22_combo_CG10-13_8_21_14_all_43_18 | reverse complement strand
CAGTTGCCGGGGAAGGATTCGAACCTTCATACCCGCCTCCAAAGGGCGGTGTCCTACCATTAGACGACCCGGCAATTTATTAAATTTTTCAAAGCATAGAATCAATGGTAAAGATAAGCTTTATGTACTCTTTTTTCAAGTTCCTTTGAGACGAAACCGGGTGCGGGGTTCCGCTTTCTCGTTTTTTTCCGCCGACTCTTCGCTTTCTTTTTCCTAATTTTCTTTTTCCTTTTCTTCCTCCGCAATATCAATGACGGCAAGCTCCAGAGGAAGTTGGGAGATATAGGCGTCGGGTGTCTCAATATAAGCTTTTAGGAGTCTTTGCAGAGTTTTGGAGTTGACTTTCGGTTTCTCCGACAGTCGTTTGATAAATTCATAATCTTCCGCGCCCAGTTCGCGGAGAATGTCTTTTCGCATATCTTTGGCGTACCTGTTGAGAAGAGCCAGTCTTAATTTGGACAAGATGAGTTTAATAAAAATTTTCATATCGGTATTTTTTTCCGCCGTATTTCCAATGAACCGAAGCGCTTCTTCAGACCTGCCGTCGGCAAGAGCTTCCAAGACGGTGTTGATGACATCTCTTGGCGGAGCTCCCGTTATTTTTTCAATTTCCGGCAAAGATATTTTTTTATCTTTGGAACCGCTGATTATCTTTTGCAAAACGCCAAGAGTATCCCTGAAAGAACCGTCTCCCAAAACGGAGAGGAGTTCGGCTCCGGCATTGTCAATCTTAAAGCCCTCCTCTTTTGAAACCCGAAGGACAAGCTCTTTCAGAATTTCTCGACCCGCTTTCTTAAAATCGTAAGTCTCGCAGCGCGAGATGATGGTCTCCGGAAGCTTATGCAATTCAGTCGTGGCTAAAATGAAAATGACATGCGAGGGCGGCTCTTCCAAGGTCTTCAGAAGAGCGTTAAAGGCTTCTTTCGTCAGCATATGAGCCTCGTCAATAATGTAAACCTTGTATTTTGATTCGTAAGGAAGAGAAAGCACGGCTTGGCGAAGCTCTCTGATATCATCAATACCCCTGTTGGAGGCGGCGTCTATTTCGTGCAAATCATTTTTGGTCGTGCCAATCTCTCCGGCCAAAATTCTGGCTACGCTTGTTTTACCCGTGCCGCGGGCTCCGGAAAACAAATAAGCGTGAAATAGATTGCCCAATTTTACGGCCTCCGACAAAACGCCGCTGACTTGCTCTTGCCCCAGAACATCCTCAAAACTTCGCGGCCTGTATTTCCTGTATAAAGCGATTTCCATAACGATTAGAGTATATCAAAAATGCCGCTTATTTGAACTTAAAATAAGCCTTGTTCTTAAAACGAAGGTCAATGTACTGAAGTTCCCCGTCTTCATCCTCATAAAAAAGCTCTTTGAATGAGGGCACGTTCAGAATAGAGCCGAGGTCAAGGGAAACTTCGGCGATGTCTTGTTCGGAATTATAAATAATCTTTCCGCTTTTCTCCAGATAAATTTCCATATCTCCTTGGCTCAATTTGTTGAGAGCAATCGGAGAAAGTTTATATTCGAGCAAGGTATTTCTAAAAAACTTGAGAATTTGGTATTTCGCTTCCGGCAGAAATCTTTGTCCGATTGGAGAAGAAGAATTCGGCAATTCGCCGAAATTCTTGAAAAAAACATAGCCCGAAAATTCCGGAGCGGCTGAATAAACGAAACCGCCTTCGTCTAAAAAATAACATCCGCCGGCGGAGAGATTAAAAATTTCTCCGCACCACAGGGCATCCGGTTTTCTTTCGATAATTTCAATATGCAAAGTTTTAAAATCTTTAACCGACAAATCAACTCTTCCAATTCGCGCGAATTGGAAGAGCAGGTCTGCTCTGATTTTTTGAGTCGGATAAAGAAGAGCGTTTCTCTTGGAAAAAAGATTAAAAAAAGCGCCGGAGATGTCTTCTTCAACCAAGGCCAAAATATCTTCTTCGGGAGTGGCAAAATTTCCCTCAACAACTATATTTTTTATCTGCCAGCCGGAAATTTTTGAAAGAAAAGAAAGAGCCAGAACTAAAAGAAGCAGAGAAAGAACCAAGCCGATGGAGTAGAGAGCCAGGGCCACCTTTTTTTGTTTTTTAAGTTTTCCTCCCCACTTTTTCTTTTTGCCGAGACGCATGAGAAAAACTATTTTCCCCCGATAATTTCTTTGCCGACATAGGGAACAAGAATTTTCGGAACATTTATGCTTCCGTCCTCGTTCTGGTTATTCTCAATAATGGCGATGAGAATCCGTCCGACGGCTATGGCGGTGGCGTCGTTCATATGGACAAAACCCGTCTCTCCGTCTTTTTTTCTATACTTGGTGTTAAGCCTCCTGGCTTGAAAATCGGTCATATAGTCGGAGGTATGAGTTTCCCTGTAGGCGTCTTCGCCGGGCATCCAGGACTCTATGTCAATTTGCCTGAAATCGGGTTTGCCCATATCGCCGGAGCAAAGAAGAACAACCTGATAAGGAATCTGAAGAGCCCGGAGCAAATACTCCTGAACGGCTATAATCAAGTCCTGTTCGCTTTGGCCTTCCTCCGGCAGAGAAAAGCTTTCCATTTCCAATTTGTCAAACTGATGTCGTCTTAAAATGCCCCGAGTATCTTTCCCGTAGGTCCCGGCTTCCCTTCTGAAAGCTGTGGAGTATCCGATATATCTTTTGGGCAAGTCTTTTTCCTCCAGTATAGAGTCCATATGCATAGGACCTAAAGTATGCTCGGCGCTTCCGACCAAAAGAGCGTCGTCTTTTTCAAAAAAATATCTGTCCTCAATCGGGTCAAACCTGTCCATCTTTTTGGCCACTTCGGCCTTGACAAAAACGGGCGGCAAAACCGGAGTGTAAGTTTTTCCGGAACTACTGCCGACATCCAGAGCCAGTTTTTCGATGATCTTCGCATCGCCGAGAGTCTTGAAGACAAAGTCCATCAGGCCCATCTGTATAAGGACAGCCTCGTTTTTCAGATAATTGAAGCGCGAGCCTGAAACTTTATTGGATGTTTCTATGTCAATAAGGTCGTGCCTCAAGCCCAAATCAACATGGTCTTTGACCTTGAAAGCAAGTTTCGGTTTTTCCCCCCATTTTCTCACGACTTTGTTTTCTCTCTCGTTTCGGCCTTCCGGAACATCGTCGGCAATAACATTGGGAACGGAAAGAAGAAGAGACTGCCATTCTTTCAAAACCTCCTTGAGCTTGGCTTCCTCTTTTTGCAATTCGCTTTTAAGGTCGGCCATTTCTTTCAGCATTTTCTCTTTTTCCGCCGAATCGGCCAGAGCTATTTTTTCTCCGGCCTTATTCTGCAGACTTCTTTTCTCATCAACCAGGCGAAGAAGTGATTTTCTTTCCTCATCAAGCTCCAGCAGTCTGTTAATATCAACGGAAACGCGCTTTTTTCTGGCGCTCTCTTTGACGAGAGAGGCGTTTTCCCTGATAAATTTGATATCAAGCATAAAATGGTGGTTGCTTTAACGGAAGTCTGAAAAAAACAAGCGCCGACCGATTGCATTAGACTTCCATTCTTCTAAGATAATAGCATGGGCTACGAAGTTAGAGAACTCTTGGTTGAAGATTTTCCAAGCCTTTTGCATCAGATAGAAGACCCTCCCGAAAATCTTTTCATCTCCGGCAGCCTGCCCGGTCCGGAGTATAAATTTCTGTGCGTGGTCGGTTCAAGAAAATACTCCCCTTACGGGAAAGAGGTCTGCCAAAAACTTTTATCCGGGCTGGCGGGAGAAAATATCGCCATAGTTTCGGGCCTGGCCATGGGCATAGACACAATCGCGCACGAGGCGGCCTTGGCGGCGGGGTTGAAGACCGTGGCCGTTCCCGGGTCCGGCTTGGATGAAAGCGTTCTATACCCCAGGACAAATCTGGGGCTGGCAAAAAGAATCGTGGCATCGGGAGGCGCTCTTCTTTCGGAATTTGAACTCAAATTCAGGCCGGCTCCCTGGAACTTTCCGCAAAGAAACAGAATTATGGCGGGTATGTCGGAGGGGGCTCTGATCATAGAGGCCGAAGAGAAATCCGGCACGCTCATAACGGCCAGATTATCAATGGAATATAACCGAGAGGTTATGGTCGTGCCCGGAGGAATCTTGTCTCAAAATTCATTTGGCTCAAACAACCTCTTAAAAGACGGAGCTCGGCCGGTCTTTTCATCGGAAGACATTTTAGAGGCTTTGGGTCTGGAAAAGAAGGAAAAAGAAGAGAAGGATTACAAAAACATGGGCCCGGAGGAAAAAATAATAATGGAACGCCTCCGTCAGCCGATGGCAAAAGAAGAATTGATAGCGCTTTTGGATATGCCGGTGACCAAGGTAAATATTCTTTTGTCGTCTTTGGAAATCAAGGGCATCATCAAGGAAAGTTACGGGAAAATAGTTTTGAAATAAATTTTGAAACAAAAAAGACGAGGGGGACAAAAATTCAAAATTTTTTGAAAGATTTTTTTACCGATTTGCAAAAAATCTCCGGCTCCGATAAACTCCCAAGCAATGACTAAAGTTTTGATAGTGGAATCGCCCGCCAAGGCAAAGACCGTTTCCAAATATCTGGACGATAAATATAAAGTCCTTGCTTCCGTCGGGCACATCCGGGATTTGCCGAAAAGCAACAAGAAAGCCATTGATATAGATGGCGGATTTGTTCCGCATTACGAAATAAAAACCGAGAAAAAAAAGGTTATAGCGGAAATGAAGAAAGCGGTGAAAGGCGCCGAAGAGGTGCTTCTGGCCACGGACCCCGACCGCGAGGGAGAAGCTATTGCCTGGCACATCAAAGAGACTCTGGGCCTTGAAAAACCAAAGAGAGTCGTCTTTAACGAAGTAACGAAAGAAGCCATTCAAAAAGCCGTTGAAAATCCGCGGGAAATTGACAACCGCCTGAAAGAGGCCCAGGAAGCAAGAAGAGTTTTGGACAGGCTTTTCGGGTATGACCTAAGCGGCCTGATTTGGAAAAAAGTCCGCTACGGTCTTTCGGCCGGAAGAGTCCAGTCCCCCGCCCTTAGAATAGTAATGGAAAGAGAAAGAGAAATCAGAGTTTTTCGTCCGGAAAACTATTGGGTCATCACAGCGCGGACAAGAACGGAAGACAAGAAGGAATTGATTTTAGTCTGCGCGGAAGAACCGAAAACAAAAGAGCGGGCGGAGGAAATCCTGAAAAAGGCCGAAAAAGGAGAATGGCAAATCAAAAAAACGGAAGAAAAAGAAGTAAAAAGATCTCCCCAGCCTCCTTTCAAAACATCCACTCTTCAGCAAAGAGCCAGTTCTCTTCTCGGTTTTTCCCCGTCAAGAACCATGAGAGCGGCGCAAAAACTTTATGAAAAAGGTTTTATTACCTATATGAGAACGGACAGCCTGAACATGGCCGAGGGAGCGCGCCAAAAGATTTTGGAGAACATAGAGAAGAACTTCGGCAAAGATTACGCCGAGAAAAGAGTCTTTAGAACGACAAGCAAAAACGCCCAAGAAGCCCATGAAGCCATCCGGCCGACGGAGGCGAAAATGAAAAAAAACTTAAAGTCGGAAGACGAAAGAAAACTTTATGAGCTAATCTGGAGGAGAACCACGGCTTCCCAGATGAAAGACGCCAGACTCCTGCGGACGAAGGTTATAGCCGGAGCGGGAGAAACTCCCGAATTCGTCGCAAGCGGTTCAAGAACGATATTTGACGGATGGCTCAAGGCCAGTCCCGAATCAAAGGGTGAAGATGTGGAACTGCCGAAAACCAAAGCGGGAGAAAAATTGGGGCTTCAGAGCATAGAAAGCAAAAAGAAAGAAACAAAACCGCCTTCCAGATATACGGAGGCCGGACTAATCAAGGAACTTGAAAAAAGAGGCATCGGCCGGCCGTCCACTTATGCCGCGATTATGCGAACACTCGGGGAAAGAGGCTACGTTGGAAAGGAAGGCAAAACTCTTATTCCGACCGATACGGGCGATGTTGTCAGTTCTTTTTTGGAAGAGCATTTCAAAAAATATATCAGTGATAATTTTACGGCCGAGATGGAAAACGAGCTTGATGAGATAGCCGAAGGAAAAAGAGAATATGTTAAAACTTTGGGCGATTTTTACAAAGATTTCAGAAAAGAAGTCGTCGCCAAAGAAAAAACGGAAAAACTCACGAACTTGGGAGAAGCTCCGGAAGAATTCTCCTGTCCCAAGTGCAAAAAATCCATGATTATAAAACTCGGCCGAAGCGGAAAATTCTTAAGCTGTTCCGATTTTCCGGAATGCCACGGGGCGCGAACGATAGAAGGCAAAGAGCTTAAAGAAAGCGAACCTTTGGGCAAAGACCCCGAAACGAAATTAAATGTTTATGTTTTGGAAGGCCCATACGGGCCGTATGTCCAGCTTGGTGAAAAAGAAAAAGGCAAAAAGCCCAAGAGGGCCGGAATTCCGAACGAAAAAGAGCCGAAAGATGTAACCCTGGCTGAAGCTCTAAAATACTTGAGCTTGCCGAGGAAGCTCGGAGAGCATCCGGAAACCGGAGAAACCATCAGCGCCGGCATCGGCAGATTTGGCCCTTATGTAGTGCATCAAAAAGATTTCCGTTCTCTGAAGGAAGATTCCCCCTACGATATTACTTTTGAAAAAGCGCTTCAAATAGTTTCCGAGCCGAAGAAAAGAAGAGGTTTCAGGCCGAAGACCAAAGAAAAGAAAGGGGGGGCCGTCTAATTTAAAAAGAGAGAACCGACTCCGAGCGGAGCGGCAAAAATAAAAAAATCTTGATAAGAAGACTTCTTTTGGATATTGTTAGGTTGCGATGCCCGAAGTTCAAGAAATCTTAAGTCTGGCCAAAACGCTTTCAAAAGAGGAAATAAGTCTTATCAAAAAGGCCTACGCTTTCGCGGAAAAAGTCCACGAAGGGCAAAAAAGATATTCGGGCGAACCCTTCTTTAACCACATCCACGAAACGGCAAAAAATTTGGCGAAATACGGACAAAGCGGAGCGACAATTGCCGCCGGTATTTTGCATGATTCAATAGAAGACACGGTAATAACAGCCTCGGAAATCAAAGAAAAATTCGGCGATGAAATTCTTTTTCTGATACAAGGAGTAACAAAACTTGGTGCTTTGAAATATAAAGGAGTAAAAAGACATTCGGAAAGTTTGAGAAAACTTTTTGTGGCGATGTCGGAAGATATCAGAGTTTTGGTCATAAAATTAACCGACAGACTGCATAATATGCAGACTCTGCAATTCATGCCAAAAGACAAGCAGGAGCGAATCGCTTTGGAGACGATGGAAATCTACACCCCTCTGGCTTACAGGCTCGGCATGAGCAAGTTGGGCAGAGAGCTTGAAGACCTGGCTTTCAAATATCTAGACCCCGAGAGTTATGAAAAAATTTTGGCCATCCTGGAGAAAAGAGTCAAAAAAGAAAAAGGAGAGCTGGAGAAAATAAGCAAGACCATTAAAAAAGCTCTGGCTAAAGAAAAAATAAGGGTCATAAAAACGGAATATCGGGTCAAAGGGTTGAAGAGCATTGACCGAAAAATAAAGCAAAAGAAAGAAGAAGAATCCGTTCACGACATCCTGGCTCTAAGAATTATCGTCCCAACAATTGACGACTGCTATAAAACTCTGGGGATCGTCCACCGCCTCTGGAGGCCCATGCCGGGAAGAATCAAGGACTTTATCGCTTTTCCAAAAACCAACGGTTACCAAAGTCTGCATACCACGGTATTTTCCGGAGGCGAGAATCTTTTTGAAATCCAGATTCGGACGGAAAAGATGGATTATGAAGCAACTTACGGAGTAGCCGCTCACGCCGTTTATAAGGGTGAAAAGAAAATGTCCTGGATCGGAAATTTCTTCGGCGATTCATACAAACCAAGCGACGAAGAAGGGCCGCCCGCCTGGGTCAAGGGTTTGAGTGATTATCAGAAAGGCTACACTAATGCCAGTGATTTTGTTAAAGACCTGAAGCGCGATTTTTTTGGAGAAAGAATATTCGCCCTTACTCCAAACGGAGATGCCATAGACCTGCCCGTGGGTTCAAGCCCGATTGATTTTGCTTACGCCATACACTCCGATATCGGCGATCACCTGTCCGGCGCCAAGATTAACGGCAAATTAAGTTCCATTGAAACAGAGTTGAAAAATGGCGATATCGTAAAAATAATCACCGCTAAAAAAGCCGAGCCGACGAGAAAATGGCTTTCCCTGGCCAAAACAAGCACGGCCAGAAGAGATATTAAGCGATATCTTGGCATCGGCAAGAAAAAATAAGCGGCCTCCTCTTCCGCCTCTGGCGGCACTAGATGGTAAAATCACTTATTGAATAAAGGCTTCCATCGCTTTTTTCTTCCGATTCTCCTTTTTTGTCTCTTTCTTCCGATTCTTCTTCGTTTTCGGTATAAGAAGGAACCGAAAAATTTATCGGCTTTTCATCTTCTCTCGAAAATTTATCGCCGAAAATTTCCTGATTTTCTTCATCCGAAGAACTGTCGTCCTCCAGACCTTCGCCGATGCTTTCAGCCGTATCATCTTCAAAACTCTCCGCTTCTTCCTTCCGTTCAATGATTTCATCCATAAACGATTCGGGTGAATTTTCAGAATCCGTGTTCTGCGGACTCTGTTTTTCTATCTCCTCAATTGAAGTCAGTTCTATTTTTTCTTTTCCGAGCAGTTCCAAAATTTTTTTCAAATCGCTGTTGGAAAAAAAATCTATGGTTATTTTCCCCCCGACCGGACGCTTTTCAATAAAAACTCTGGTACCCAGGCTTTCGGCCAGCTGGTCTTCCATTTCCACCAGTTCCGGATCATAGGAGCGAGATTGTTTTCTAACTTTATCGTAGGCGATTCTTCTTGAAATGGCCTCGGCTTCTCTTACGGTTAGCTTTTTGAATATAATTTCTTTGAAAAGAGTTACCTGCTCCTTGGGCCTGTCTCTAAGCATTAAAATCGGCCTGGTATGACCTTCCGAGAGCTTATTTTCCGAAAGGGCTTTCTTTATTTCCTCGGGCAGAGAAAGCAAGCGAATGGTGTTTGAGACATATTCCCTGCTTTTGCCAACTCTTTTTGCCACGGCCCCGTGCTTGAAACCAAATCTCTCTACAAGCTGTTGAAAAGCAATAGCTCTTTCAACCGGATTGAGATCGTCCCTTTGAAGATTTTCAATGATGGCAAGTTCAAGCTTGAGCCGGTCGTCTTCTTCACCGCTTCTGATGATAACCGGCACTTGCACAAGCCCGGCAAGCCTTGAAGCCCGCAGTCTTCTTTCTCCGGCGATAAGTTCGTAGGTCGTAACAAGGCTGCCGTCTTCTCTTTCTTCTTCTTTTCTTGTTACGGTTAAAGGCTGAAGAAGACCGTACATTTTAATGGATTCGGCCAGGTCTTTTAATTTGTCGGAGTCAAAATCTCTTCTGGGCTGGAAAGGGTTCGGGCTGATTTTGTCAACTTCCACCCAGAAAATGGAATTATTTTGTATGTAACTCATTTTTTATATTTAATTTATACTCAAATTTATTCTCCTCGGCTTAATTTTAGCATATAAACAAGAACGCTAAAAAGTAAATTCCAATCCCTAAATAGCAGTGAACAAAGTATACCGTGGCGGCAGTTATTTGTTAAATGAACCGAATAATTTCCGCCGCGCTTTCTGCATTGCTTCGGTTGCGGCGAGGCGACTTTTCGTTGCGGCTTTTTCCTTAAGCGACGCAATAAGTTATTGAGGTTAAACCTCAATATTGAGGTTTAACCTCAATCTTTCTTTGGCTCTTTTTTCCGTTGGAATAGACTAAAATTGATTTTGAGTGGATTTTCTAATAAACTTCTCCTAAAGCCGAAGCGGGAAAACCCTCGGGAGAATCGGCCGAAAGAGATCTTGCGGAGGAAAGGAATGGGGGGCGCAGAAAGCTAAGTAAATTGTTCCGTCCAATTGATGCCGGCGTGGCGAAATTGGCAGACGCGCTGGACTCAAAATCCAGTGGTAGCAATACCGTGTCGGTTCAACTCCGACCGCCGGCACCAATTGGACGGAACACAAGGACGCTTTCCCGTCTTGCCTGAAGGCAAGACGGGCTAGAAAACGCCTCGCTGGGACAAAATAAATTCACCCCATATTTAAGAATGAGATATCATTTATGCCGGAAATCAGACCTCTCATTAAAGAAAGTCTCCTTTGTCTGATAAGAAACAGCGTTGGAACTAAAATGTTCCAAAACTTTTTCTGTCTGATAAACGGAAAGAAAAAAGATATCATTGAAAATGGCAGATACGCTTGCGCTTTTTTTGTTTCAAGCGCTCTGAATATTTTTGGTTTGATTTCCGAAGGACATACAACGGTTGACGGAACACTCAAGGATATGAAAAAAAACGGCTTTGAAGAAATAAAGAAACCAAAAGAAGGAAGCGTTATTTTGTGGGAGGAAAGAGACGGCAACAGACATCTTGGATTTTACATCGGAAAAGAAAAAGCCATTAGCGCAAGGCCGGAGAAGAAGACGCCGATGGTTCATGATTTTAAATACCGAAGCGATGCGAGAGGAGAGCGTAAAATTGAAAAAATATTTTGGCATAAAAAACTTGATGAATAAGAGACAATCGGCCGAAAAAGCCAAAATCATCGTTATTCTGGGGCCGACATCAAGCGGAAAAACCGAATTGTCCATAGATGCGGCCAAAAAATTTAAGGGGGAAATTATTTCTGCCGACTCAAGACAGGTTTATAAAGAGCTCAAAATCGGAACCGGTAAAATTACAAAAAAAGAAATGAAAGGCGTCCCCCACCATTTGCTTGGTGCGGCGGGGGTAAACGAAAATTTTACCGTTCAAGACTTCAAAGAATCGGCGGAAGAAAAAATTGAGGAAATTTTAAGAAAAAAAAATTTGCCGATTATCGTCGGCGGAACGGGTTTCTACATACGGGCGATTGTTGATGGAATTGAGTTTGCAAAAATTCCGCCAAACCAAAGGCTTAGAAAAAAGCTGAAAAACAAAGACCGGAAGGAGCTCTTTTTAATACTGAAAAAAATGGACGAAAAAGGAGCAAAGACTATTGATAGAAATAACTCCAGAAGATTGATTCGCGCGATAGAAATAGCCAAATCTTTGGGTAAAATTCCGAAAGTTAGGAAAGCTCCAAAATACGAGGTCCTGCAAATCGGCCTTGACATTAAGGACGGCAAATTGAAAGAAAAAATCAGAAAACGAATAAATGAGTGGTTCAAGAGAGGTCTGATTAAAGAGGGGGAAAAATTAAAGAAAAAAATCAATCAAGAAAGATTTGATGAACTCGGACTTGAATACGGCCTTTTGGGAGAATTTTTAAGAGGAGAAATCAGCCGAGAAAAGTTGGTTGAGAAAATGAATATCAAAACTTTTCAATATGTCAAAAGGCAAAGAACTTGGTTTAGGAGAGACAAAAAAATAAAATGGTTCAAACCGGATGAAAAAAGGGAGGTTTTCGGAGAGATTAAGAAATTTTTAGATTCAAAATAATATGTACTATAATACATACTATAATATATATCATAGTATATATTATCTCACGAAAAAAGAATAAGCCCGAGCAAGTATCCAAAGTCGCGGACTCGCCAAACGTTGTTTTGAAGCCTGCCGCATCTTGCAAAACATAGTCGTCCGGGGATTTGCAATTGTCTTCTTCCCTTTGCGGGCGATGAGAGAATCGAACTCCCGACCGTGGTTTTGGAGACCACCATTATGCCACTTAACTAATCGCCCCGGGGCTATGGGCCTATTTTACCAGAATATCAAAAGAAAAATAGAAAAAAGAAGAGACCATTCTTCCCTATTTTTTTGTCTTCTTTGTCTTCGGAATGTCCGCCGGTTTTGCTTCTTTTGCTTCCGCTTTCTTCTTTTTTGCTTCCGGCTTGGAGTTGGTTTTCGTTTCAATTTGGCTCTTTTCGGCCTTTTTTTGTTTGGAGATGGTTTTAACAGGTTTGACCTTCTGGGGTTTTTTTACCTCTTCAAAGATGACATGCTTTCTAAGCTTTCGGCTAAATTTCTTGAATTTCAATTTCCTTTCAACAAGTTTCTTGTTCTTGCGAGTGTGATAAATTTCTCCGGTTTCCTTATTTTGAAGATATATCAGCTGTTTCTGCGAACCCATAAAAATCTTTTATTACGCCCGTAGAGAATACTATAGACCCGATTAAAAATCAACAACATTGGAACAAATTGATTTTTAACAAAGATTGCCTTATATTTTAAGAAAATGCGTCGGTGACGGAGTGGCCAATCGTACGCGACTGTAAATCGCGCGGCTTTATGCCTACGCAGGTTCGAATCCTGCCCGGCGCACCAAAATCTGACTTTAATCTGTACCCCAAAAAGTGGACACGCTGTCCGGTTTTCTTTTGTTATCATTAGCAATTAACAAAAGAATATGAGAACAACATTTTTA
>PCTS01000001.1:10924-11778 GCA_002771565.1 Candidatus Campbellbacteria bacterium CG22_combo_CG10-13_8_21_14_all_43_18 | reverse complement strand
GGCACGGACATATGGCGGTTTAATTAATTGATAATCTTCTAAAAATTCGTTCGGTGTTTTTCCGTTTAAACCGCAATGTTCTAGGTTGTTGTAATACATATTCCACTTTTTAATTTTCTTTTGCAAATCTTTAAAACTTTTAAATTTGTTTTGTTCATAAAATTTTTGTTGATCTTCTCGATGGCTTCTTTCTACGGTTCCATTTTGAGCCGGTTTCCCGGGGTCAATTAAGTAATGAATGATATTGTTCTCATTACAGAAAATATCCAGCGCATGAATTGTTTTGACCGTCATATCGCTGCGTTTCGTCATGCTGGTGTAGTAATTGGTGAAAATGCTTCCATTGTCTGTTTTAACAGCTTGTATCTTGTATTTAAATATCTGAATTACTTCTTTTAAAAACAGAATTGAATGAAAATTCGTCTGCTCGTCATATACTGCTAGATGCCTCCATCTTGAAGCTGTATCAATTGCCGTATATTGGTAATATCGTTTACCAACAATACGTCCGGGTACATATTTTACATCAATCTCGACCAACCCCCCGGCTTTTCTTTCAGCTTTGATATATTTGTATTTAATTTTTCTGACCCGATACTTGCGCACCAGTCCTTCCTTTTTTAAAATCTTTCCGATTGTGCGTTCGTGAATTTTGATACCCTCTTTTTCCAGTTGCCAATGTATTTTGAGCGCGCACTTTTTTGTTTTCTTTCTGACCTCAATTACTCTTTCTTTAACCCATATCGGCGTTTCGTCTTTTTGGGTTTTTGGTTCTGTTGATTTTGGTTCCAGCCCTGCTTCTCCAAGCTTCTTGTAGAGCGCTACCCAGCGTTCCAGGCTTCGTTTTCCATATG
>PCTS01000001.1:0-10907 GCA_002771565.1 Candidatus Campbellbacteria bacterium CG22_combo_CG10-13_8_21_14_all_43_18 | reverse complement strand
CCATTTTAACTTCTCTTCTTTGATTGTTTTAACCATATATATGCTCATTCCTCCATTTTAGGAGAAACCGCCATATGTGTGTGCACATTACCTTAACCCCTTGACAAAGTAGCTAAAACATTGTCTTTTCTCACAAAAAAGATAAAAAAAAGAGGACCTTTTTAATATTATTTATTTTTTTTATTCTCTTTCTTTGAACAATCGCCCTCTGGGCGGGGAAGAAGAAATTCTAAAATAAAGTCTGAAATGAGAATGTTTTTAGCCGAATATTTTTAGAGCGCCAATCTTTTTCCGAGACTCAATCGCGGCCATGTTTATATCAGCGCCAGAGCCATACGTCGCAAAAGATATATTGTGCGACGCTATGCCCATAAAAAAATAAAGCCATTAAGCCTCCCCCCTACCAAATCTATCAAACAACAAAGTGACGCATCTTTTTCAGGCTTTTTATTTTGGAAATTAAAAGATATACTCAGAAATGTATTGTTCAAATTGAAATCATTGGTAATGTGTCTGAAAATGAGAATTTGTTAAAATGACCAAAACAACAAAACACAAAATCATACTTGGATGCACAATTGTTCTTACACTTCTTCTCACAAATCAGACAGTATATGCGTTTACCACAGAGAGAGATATTTTATATACATCTACGCTTGATAACCTGACTCTAAAAATCGACGTGAGTTATGACGAAAATGCGACAAATCAACCAGTAATTCTCATACTTGGAGGACATAATGGAACATTTTCGGGAACAGATATACCTGAACGATTTGCTCAATACGGTTTGTTTGCTGCCAAAGTTTATAAGCGTGGATTTAATGGATCGCAAGGAGTCTCTGATGACTCAGGGAGAGAGGTTTACGATATTATTGATGCATCTGAGTATATTAAAGAGAACTTCTCTGAGTTTATTGACGAGGAGAATATTAATGTTGTCGGATACTCTGGCGGTGGCGGAAATGTCTTTGGATTAATCACCAAGTTTCCTGATTACTTCAATACCGCAATATCATTTTTTGGTATCAGCGACTACGCAAGTTGGTATAACTTTAACACTGGGGCCAATCGCGGAGAGACTATTCAGACACGCGTTGGTAGTATACCGGAAGAGGTACTAGATAATTATAGTGCGCGAGCACACTATCTCGGGGCATCAAATAACCCATACACTAATATCCAACTATTCCATGATGCTCAAGATGCTATCGTACCTATTGAGCAATCTTATTTATTTCGCGGTAGTGGATTGGATAACATTGTGATGAATGTTAGTAATGAAGGAGACGCTATTCGATGGATTCACGGATACCCCGAAAATGGCACAGACCTTGTAATCGCAGAAAAAATGTTCATTCCCGGTATTGTTCAAGGAATACGGAAAAAAACCGAACTCGCAGAATTTGGCACCTTATTTGTTCCGGGGTATGTGAAAACTAAAGATTTCTTTATCATACTTGGAGATGGGACGAATGAGGCCGGCAATCTTGAGTATGATATAGATGGAACATTTAAAATCACAACAGTGACGGGTGACGCGGAGTTTTTATTCAAAAGATACAATCTTGAGCCTGATTCCGAGTATATTGTCAACAATACCGTGATACAGACAGACTCATCCGGCACGCTTACTATATCTGGTATTGTACCTAATTTCTACATCATAGGGCCAATAGAAATGCCCAAACCAAACGGACCATCGTCGCGACCGGAACTGATACCAACCCACGAACTATCAGATAATGATTTCATTGGGTTGATGAAAATTGCGAGAAATATCATTGTTTCATTTATAACCACACTATTGGAACCTATCAGATTTAACTTCAACATATAATATATTATGAGAGTGGTAACTTTATATATAGTTTTCTTTATTTTTATCTCTTTAAGTTCTCGGTTGATTGTAACCGGAGCCGATGACCAAAGGTAAAACAGCGGTTATTGAGGTTAAACCTCAAGGTTGAGGTTTAACCTCAATGTTGATTAAAAAAGAACCCGGGAGCGCGATTTATCTGTTTTGGCGGAAAGAAAGCTTATATGCCCTTGCAATTTCCAGCCGGAGTATAGCCGGCTTTTTCCGCTTCTTCCTTGTTTTCAAACCATATTTTATTTTCCTCTTTTATTCTCTCCGCTCCGGAGCACCACGGCAAATGATATTTGGAGCCATTTTTGGAGGCGACATAATTTCCTCCAACCGGAAGGAGAGTCTTCCCCACCCCGTTATTTTCTTGAGAGACGGCGCCTCCGGAAGAAACGGCTGAAGCGGAATTTATTATTTTGATAGCAGGTCTTTTTTCTTCCAGTTTTGAAAGACGTCCCAAACCAAAAGAAACAAAGGCCACCAAAGTAATAATCAGAGCCGTAAAGAGCTCGTTTTTTATCTTGATTTTTTGGACCAAATCCTTTACACTCATAAGGCTTATTTATCATTTTACTATAAATATTTCCAAGGCCTAATAGGGTCCGAAATTGGTTCAAACCGTAATGGCGCATCGTAAAGCCGGAGGAACGGCAAAAAACTTAAGAGATTCAAACCCGAAATATCTCGGTGTCAAACTCTACGACGGAGAGAAAGCCGGGGCCGGAAGCATTTTGGTCAGGCAAAGAGGGACTAAAATAGAAGCGGGCTTAAATGCCAAAGTTGGTAAAGACCACACAATTTTCGCTCTAAAAAAAGGAGTGGTAAAATTCCGAGAGAAAAGAAAAACCAGGTTTGACGGCAAAGTCGTCAGAAAGAAAGTCGTGGATATTCTCTAGTTTCCAGACTTTGTTCAAAATTCCTGACAGCTGCGGCTCGTACAATGGTTTTTTTCACGAACCCTATTTTTCTGCTTTATACAATTTTTACTTTATACAACAAAGAACGGTCTGTCAGCCAATCTTTGCCTTCGGTCGGTCGTCACGCACTTCATCACATTCCGTTCGGTTGGCTTTGCCGCAATTCTTCGCGTTTTACTTATTTTTCCGCTTCAATGATTACTTTTATTTTCAGATTCTTTCCTCCGACGGAGACCGCGACTTCATGCTCCCCCACTTCCTTCAGGTGATGCTCCAGATTGATATTTTCCGCGGGGATTTTAAGCTTGGCCGAGATGTCTTCCCTGGTCAAGCCGCCGAATAAATGCCCCTTGTCGTTTGCTTTGGCCACGAATTTCACCTCTTTTGTTTCTTGAATTTTTTCCCCTATTTCTTTCAGATTCTTATTTTTTTCTTCTTCCTCTTTTCTCCGAATTTCTCCAAGATTTTTTACAGCCCGAGCCGTGGCTTTAGCGGCCAGTTTTTTTGGAAATAGCAAATTCATGGCAAAACCGTCTTTAACCTCCTTTATTTCATTTTTTCGTCCCACTTTTGGAATGTCTTTAAGTAAGATGATTTTCATTTATTTGGTTTTTTAATATCGGATATCATCAGTTCTTCTTCCCAATTTTGTTATTGGAGCAATATTTCCGCCGCTTTTTCCAGTTGCGAATCGCGTCCGGCATCCAATTCTTCCCTCGTAACTTCCACTTCAATATCGGGAATAATTCCTCCCTCGGAAATGGATTTTCCGGTCGGAGTCAGCCACTTGGCTACCGTTACTTTCAGAGAAGTTTGGTCCGTGATGTCGACAAGTTCCTGAACACTGCCCTTTCCGAATGTCTGCGCTCCGACGAGCGTAGCCACGCCATGCTCGCTAAGAGCTCCGGCCAAAATTTCCGATGCTGAAGCGCTTCCTTGGTCCAGGAGAATAACCAGCTTCAATTTATCGTTAAAGATATTATAACCCAGGCTCCGATGGACGACATCTTCCCCCTTTCGGGCGTAATCTTCGGTTACAATGACTTTTCCGGCGGGCAGGAACCAACTTGCTATATCCACCGCCGCCTGCAGAAAGCCTCCCGGATTTCCTCGAAGGTCCAAAATCATTTTGTCTTCTCCTTTTTGAATGAATTCTCTCAAGGCTTTTCTGAATTCATCCGGAGAGATGGCCGAAAAATTGAAAAGTCTGATGACATAAATTCCGTCGGGGCGAAGTTCCGTCCGGATTGTCGGAATTTTGATTGTTTCTCTCTTAACATTAATATCAAAAGTTTCCTCTTTTCCATCGCGGAAAATAGTCAATTTTACCGAAGTGCCAATCTCTCCTCTTATCAAACTCACGGCATCATTGATGCTTAAGCCGGCAGTATTCTTGTCGTCAATAGCCAAGATATTGTCTCCGGCTCTAATTCCCGCTCTTTCCGCCGGGGTGTCTTTGAGCGGCGAAACGACTATCAGGGTATTTTCCCTAATATCCACTTCCATTCCGACGCCTCCGAAATTTCCCTTGATATTTTCTTCAAAAAGCGCCGTTTCTTGTGGAGGTAGAAAATTCGTGTAAGGGTCGCCCAATGACTCGGAAAGACCCTTAATAGCGCCCCAGACCTTTGTTTGGGTATCGGTTTTGTCATTGTCCACATATTTTTCATTGATGATATTCCAGGCTTTCCAAAAAGCCCCAAAATCCGCCGTGCCGAGGTTGGCCAAAGCTTCTTTATTCTGCAATTCCAGAATTCTTTCCGGTCCGTAGGCCTTGTTTTCCGCAATTTTTATACCCCAAAAAAATGTCGCGATCGGCAGCGCGATAATAAGAATACCGTAAAAAATTTTTGAGTTGATTTTCATTTTCATTTTCTTCGGAAGCTGAAAAAAGCTTTCCACTCCCAAGGTAGCATTATCTCAAAGTAATGAAATGTCAGCAAGTTTGATAACATTAGTTTGATGACATTTAGGAAGAACTTTTGCTAAAATGTAGAACAATGGTTAGCCGTTATAAACATAAAAAATTAACCTGGATTGACATTGAGTCTCCGACGGAATCGGAATTGCAGAATATCGTTCTGGAGTTCGGACTTATGCCGTCCGTAGCCGACGAACTGAAAGGACCCAGTCTCAAACCGAAAGTTGACCTTTATAAAAATTTTATCTATCTCATTCTCCACTTCCCCGCTTTCAAGCACAGCCACATTAGCCAATCCAATCAGGAAGTCGATTTTGTCATTGGCCGAAATTTTCTAATAACCGTTCATTACGATGCCATTGACCCGATTCATAAATTCTCAAAAGAATTTGAAATTGAAAGCATTTTGGATAAGGAAGACATCGGGAAACACGCCGGCTTTATTTTTTTTCATCTTATCAAGAAACTTTATAAATCGCTTCAGCACGAGCTTGAATTTATCGGAGACGAGCTTGACGAAGTTGAGAACAAGATTTTTCTTGGTAAAGAAAAAGAAGTCGTCGGAGACATCTCGGAAATCAGCCGAGATCTTTTGGATTTCAAACAGGCCACAAGCGCCCATCAGGAGGTTTTGGAATCTTTTTCTTATGCCGCTAAAAGTTTCTTTGGCAAAAACTTTGAAAGCCACACGCCCGTCATCATAAACGAGTATTACAAGATATCCAAGGCCATCTCTTATCATCGGGAGTCCTTGTTGGAACTTCGGGCCACGAATGATTCTCTTTTAAGCACCAAGCAGAACGAAGCAATGAAAATTCTTGCCATTATGGCTTTCGTGACTTTTCCCCTTTCTCTCGTCGCTTCCATTTTCGGTATGAATACGGCTTATTTGCCTATTGTCGGACTAAAAGGAGACTTTTGGATTGTTGTGGGTTTTATGGCCTTCTTGGCTTTTCTTTTCTTCCTTTTCTTCAAAAAGAAAGGCTGGTTGTAATAATCCTCAAGGCAAAAGAGCCCCCCGCGCGAAGCGCGGGGGGCTAGATGGGCTCTTCTTCCCGGAGAGAAGGAATATCATTCAATTCCTTCCGAAGTCTAAGGAGCCTGCCTTTTGTCTCTTGAAAGAACTTTGCGTCAAGGTCGGAAAGATTTGGAGAAATATTCGGAGGGCACTTCCTCGTGCCGACCCCGGCCTCCCAAAGCTCCATCCACATCTCCCGTCTGAAAATTCGGACCATTTCTTCGTAAGGCCCGCGAAATTTCAGGTAGTTTCTGTCGTTTATTCCCCTCAGCTTGCTCAAGCGGAAATGGACCCTCCGCAAGAGTTCCATTATCTCGCCGAAATTTCTTGGCTCGGCCATATTTCCCCTTTTCGGTTCAGAGAAGGATTCCTCAAAGTCTGTTGGTATTAAACCGCATTTTCACAATTTGTCAACAAGAAATGGTAATGTCTAAGCGCTTTCGGCGCTTTTTTGTCATTGGATTTTTATCTTCCTTTTCTATTTCTTCTTTTCTCTTTATACTTAAAAGCATGCTTAGACTCCGAAACACACTTTCCGGGAAAATTGAAGAATTCAAATCAATAGAAAAAAGCCTGGTTAAAATGTACAATTGCGGCCCGACCGTTTACGGCCGGATTCACCTTGGCAATCTTCGGGCTTTTTTTTTGGCGGACATTCTGAAACGCGTTCTCAAATACAACGGCTACGAAATCAAGCAGGTTATGAATATCACAGATGTCGGCCATTTGACCGAAGAAGGTTTGGATAAAATTGAAGAAGAGGCTAAAAAGGAAAAAAAGACGGCTCAAGAAATAACGGCATTCTACACCCAAAAATTTTTTGAAGACCTGGATAAATTAAACATTGACACGAGCGACATAATTTTCCCCAGGGCCTCGGCTCATATCAACGAGCAGCTCGCCTTGATTGAAAAATTGGAAAGACGGGGTTTTACTTATAAAACCTCGGACGGAATTTATTTTGACACGAGAGAGTTTCTGAATTACGGCAAACTTGGAAGCATTGACTTGGAAAAACTGAAAGAAGGAGCCAGAGTTCTCAAAAATCCCGAGAAGAAAAATCCGGCCGACTTCGCTCTTTGGAAGTTTTCCAAGGAGGGAGAAAAGAGACAACAGGAATGGCCGTCGCCCTACGGCTTGGGTTTCCCCGGCTGGCACATAGAATGCAGCGCTATGAGCATGAAATATCTTGGAGAGCATTTTGACATTCACACCGGCGGCGTTGATAATATCTTTCCCCATCACAATAATGAAATAGCTCAATCGGAAAGCGCTACGGGGAAGCCTTTTGTTAATTTTTGGCTTCATAATGCTCACTTGAAAATGAAGGGAGAGAAAGCTTCCAAGTCTCTCGGCAACATTTTGACTCTTGAAGAACTTGCAGAAAAAGGCATCAGTCCCCTCTCTTATCGATACTGGCTTTTAACCTCCGTTTATTCTACGCCCGTCCATTTCAGCCTTCAGGCGGTAAAAGGAGCGGAAACCGCCCTGAACAAACTTCGAGATATTTTAGAGGAGCTTCCGGATGATGGCGAGATTGATAAAGATTACCGCGCTCTTTTCAAGGGATTCATAAATGATGACCTTAATACGCCCAAAGCTTTGGCTCTCGTCTGGGGGCTTGTTAAAGACCGAGAAATTTCTTCCGGCAATAAAAAAGCGACCATTCTTGATTTTGACAAAGTCTTGGGTTTTCGTCTTAATGAATTTCAAAAACTGGAAATCCCGAAAAAAATTCAAAGACTTGCCGGAAAAAGAGAGCAAGCTCGTCTTGAAAAAAATTGGGCGGAATCGGACAAACTAAGAAACGAAATTTTGAAGCAAGGCTTCGGGCTTAAAGACACTTCGGACGGAACCGATATTTACAAAATTTCCGGGCAAAAAAACTTCAAATAACAAAAATCCGCGAGGCGCATAATTAATAGTTGATATACGACGACAAAAAATTGATTACTATTCTAGTATTCTATAGAATACTAGAATAGTAATCAGGTTCTTTTTATGTATTTATATGTATGAAAATGTATTTCTATTTATGAATATACATAAAATACGCACGGTAGATCCGTCTAAAATACATATTAAAATATATACTATGATACATATTAATTTATCTCTGGCCCCTGCCCCGCACAAGCTTGTAAAGGCCTTTTCTGCAAACTTTAGCCGAACATCTTCCGTTTCGGGGAAAGATTTTTTAGCTCAAAACGGTCCTGATAATCATAGGTTTTCGTCCGTCGGCAGACCAATTCAAGAAGAATAAAAGACTTATCCACCGAGTAGCCACAGCTTTCCAACAAAGTAAAGAGTCCGCTTTTTGGCTTTGTGATAGAATTTTTTTCATGGCCGGAGATTCTAATCTGAATAAAGGTTTAAGGCTTCCGCCTCAAAGCATTGATGCCGAAAAAGCCTTATTGGGTTCCGTTATGCTTCGTCCGGAGGCCATGAATGAAATTTCCGACATTGTTTTCCCCGGACATTTTTACTTAAAGAAACATCAAATCGTTTACGGGGCCATCTTGGATTTATTTTCCAAAAACGATCCCATAGATCTTCTCTCCGTAAACACCAGGTTGAAAGAAAAGAAGAAATTCCAGGAAATCGGAGGCGCTTCCTATTTGGCCGAATTGGCTGATTTTGTTCCCTCTTCCGCCAACGCCAAACATTACGCCAAAATTGTTCAGAAAAAATATGTCATGCGTTCTCTGATAGAAGCCGCTGATGATATCGGCAATATGGGTTATGAGGATGATGTCGAGTTGGATATCGCTCTTGACCGGGCCGAGAAAAAAATTTTTGAAATTACGAGCGCTCCAAGCAGTCATAAATTCTTGGAACTCAAATATATTCTAAACGAAGCTTGGGAAAGAATTGACAAACTTCATAACACCAAAGACGGGCTTCGCGGAGTGCCTTCGGGATTCCGTAAAATAGACGGTCTTCTATCCGGATTTCAAAAATCCGACCTTATTATTATAGCCGCTCGGCCCTCCATGGGTAAAACTTCTTTGGCTCTTGATATTGCAAGACAGGCCGCCGTCAATCACAATATTCCGGTCGGGATATTTTCACTTGAAATGGGCGCCCAGCAATTGGTAGACAGAATGCTGGCCGCCGAAAGCAAGGTTGACGGTTGGAAACTTAGAACCGGGGGTCTGCGGGCCGACAGCGAATTTTCCGCTATCAAAGATTCGCTGGAAAGGCTCTCCAAGGCTCCTATTTTTATTGACGATATGCCGGGCAACAATATTATCAGAATGAGAAGCGTGGCCAGACGCCTGAAAAGCGAGCATGGTCTGGGCCTTCTTCTGGTTGACTATCTCCAGTTAATGCTTCCCATTGAGTCGAGGAGGAGCGATTCCATGGTTCAGCAGGTGACGGAAATTTCCCGTTCGCTGAAGAACTTGGCTCGAGAGCTTGATGTCCCCGTCGTGGCTTTATCCCAGCTTTCGCGAAATGTCGAGCATCGAGGCGGCAAGCCGAGGCTTTCAGACCTTCGTGACTCCGGATCCATTGAGCAGGATGCCGATGTGGTTATGTTCATTCACCGCGAAGATAAATACAAAGAAGACTCTGACAAACCCAATATTGCCGAAATTATGTTGGCAAAGCACAGAAACGGCCCCGTCGGGAGTTGCGAACTTTACTTTGACGAAAAGAGGGCTTCTTTCGTGGAAATTGACACGCACTTTGAAGATTTTGAAAATGATTCTTTAGGCGCCGCCGGAGAGGCCGATTCCGATGACGGCGGTTTTTAGAAAATTAGGAAAAACGGAGCCCTCCGGCATTCCGCGGAATGCCGGAGGGCTCAAAGGCGATATCTGACACCAACTATGAACGCAATTGAAAAACTAACGGAAATCTTTGGTAAATTTCCGGGCATCGGTTCGCGCCAAGCTAAAAGATTTGTTTATTTTCTCTTGACCAAAGACAGGCTTTTTCTTGAGAATCTTTCAAAAAATCTTTTGTCTCTGAAAAAAAACATTAAAGTTTGCGGCTTTTGCCATCGTTTCTATCAAAGCGAAATCAGCCGCTCCAATTTGTGCCGAATCTGCTCCGACAAGAACAGAGAAGTCGAGACACTGATGGTCGTGGAAAAAGATGCCGATTTGGAAAATGTCGAAAGAACCGGAGTTTATAACGGCCGATACTTTGTTTTGGGCGGAGTCGTGCCGATTCTTGAAAAGAATCCCGAAAAGCTTGTCCGGGTCAATGAACTTTTGTCTTTAATTGAAAGCGAAATGAAAAATAACGGCCTGAACGAAGTCATTCTAGCCACCGGCGTTAATCCGGAAGGCGATAATACTCGTTCCTTCCTTATGACTCTCCTAAAGAAATCCAAGGAAAAAAAACTAAAACTCTCCACTTTAGGTAGAGGGCTTTCCACCGGCACGGAACTTGAGTATTCGGATGCCGAAACCTTAAAAAGCGCTCTGGAAAACAGGCATTGATAGATATTAGGAGATCTTTTCTATTCTGACCTTGAAGTAAGGCTGTCTGTGTCCTCTTTTCTTGAAATAGCGGCTTTTAGCTTTATATTTTATGACATCAATTTTCGGGGCTCGGCCGATTTTTTCTATTTTTGCTTCCACTCTTGCGTTCTTTAACAAAGGAGTCCCGATTTGGGTTTTTTTGCCGTCATTCTTCAAAAGAACCTCGTTGAAAACGATTTTGTCTCCTTCTTCAAAATTTTTCCTGTTTTTCGTTTTTAATTTTTCAATTTTAAGAGCTTCTCCCTTGGAGACTTTATATTGCTTTCCGCCTGTTTTTATGACCGCAAACATTTTTTAATTTTGTCTTTATAATCTTGCTTATAAACTTGGTATAAACTTTCGCTTTTGGGCACCTCTTTCCTCCCTGTTTTTATTTCCCAGACTCCTCTATTCTTATCTGAACCCGCCTGGCTATATTACTAGAATCAGCCAAAAAGACAAGGCCGTTTTGCTTTTGGGAAATCTTGCTTTTCCGCTCTTTCTGTTCCGAGCAAAGCGAGTAAGAAGCCGCTCTCCATAAGCCTGAATGAAAATGTTATAATGAATAAGAATTAAAATTAATTTTTTAAATAAAAATATGTTGGAAAACCATCTCTACGACCTTATGATTCAATTGGTGGAAGAAAATAAGAGCTTGTGGAGAATAAAAAATGAATATATAAAAAATTCCGGAGATTGCCGCGAGTGTGCG
>PCTS01000024.1:11277-14442 GCA_002771565.1 Candidatus Campbellbacteria bacterium CG22_combo_CG10-13_8_21_14_all_43_18 | reverse complement strand
ACTGCTATTTAGGGATTGGAATTTACTTAGAAAAAATTGTCCGATATTTATGCCCCAAAATAGGCCTGAACAAGGCCCTCAGAGCCGCTTGGGGGTGAAACATCTAAGTAGCCCAGTTTAGACATCTTGCCGCACTTAGGCGTGAGACCTCTAAGGAGCGATTGGAGGAAGGAAGAAGAAAAAAGATTTCATATTAAATGATACAATGATAAAGAAAGAAAATTAAGCGGACAATTCATGTCTTTATACAAAGCCAAAGAATTTAATATTCCGGAAATAAAAGGCATCTCCCAAAAACAGATTGAAGAGCATCTGAAACTCTACAACGGCTATGTCGCGCACGCCAATAAAATTCTGGAGCATATTGAGAGCCTGAAAGAAACTGACGAAGGCGCGTATTTTGCGGCGGAGTTACAGAGAAGATTCGGTTTTGAGTTTGACGGCATGAGAAGCCATGAGTATTACTTCAAAGCCTTGGAAGGAGGACCCTCTCCCTTGCCGAAAGAGAGCGAGCTCGCGAAGTTCATAGAAAAGCAATACGGGAATTTGGAAAAGACAAAAAAGGAGCTTGAGAGAGTGGCCCTGACGAGGGGTTCCGGCTGGGCTATTTTGTATTGGGATAAAAAATACCAAAATTTTCTGACGGCCTGGATAGACGAGCATCATATCGGGCACCTTTCGTCCTTGGATATAATCGTGGCCGTTGATATGTGGGAGCACGCTTTTATGGTTGACTATCTTCCGGGAGAAAAAAGAAAATATTTTGAAAGCTACATGGGCGCTATAAACTGGAAGACTGTGGAGGATTGGTTCTCCGAAGCTTCAAGAAAATAAAACCTATCCCCAAATAGAAAATAAGAACGGCGAAGAATGGAAACGAGGATATTTTGATTGAAGCAAAAGAAATTGAAGCAAAAACCTCAACCACCTTCAGCTGGTAAGAAAGAAGAATATAAGCAAGAGTTCCCGGAACGAAAGAAAGGGTTGTGGAAAAAATGCCGAGGATGGATGTAAGAAAGCCAAAAAGCATAGAAAGCGGAATAAAAGGCAGGACAAGGATGTTTGTTATGGGAGCAATGACGGAAAATTCTCCGACCTTATTCAAAAGAACCGGCAGAACAAAAATTTGAGTGGAAAGAGTTGAAGCCAGAAAAGTCCTCATCTCAAATTTATCGGTTATAAAACCAAGTTTCTGATAAACTATCGGCGAAAGATGAATAAGGCCGAGCGTGGCAAGAAAGCTAAGTTCAAAAGACGGGTCGTACATTAAAATTTTTGGATTTTGCGCGACCATTAACAAAGCGGCCAGAAAAAGCGCTCTGTTGATGGGGTACTTTCTGGAAATGAGCCGGCTTAAAATAACAAGCAGAGCCATGATACCGGCGCGGACAATGGTGGCCGAAGCGCCGGTCATAATAACAAAAAGAGCAATGGAAATGATTCCGATGAACGGGCCCAGAGAGGAGGAAAAGCGGGAAAAGGTTTTGATGATAAACTCGGCGACAATGGTGATGTTGTAGCCTGAAAGAACAACGACATGTATCAGGCCGGTTCGGCGAAAAGCTTCTTCCAAAGAAGAACCCAGAGATTCTTTGACGCCAAAAATAAGCCCGCCGGCATATTCGGAGGCGGGCGAGGCAATAACCCTGTTGATTTTTGATATGAGAAGATTCTTCAATGAGAACAGAGTTCCTCTTACGGAAAACCCCGGCTCTTCCAAAATTTTTATTTTGGGAAAAATAATCTCGTAGAAGATATCGTCTTTTGACAGGTAGTTGACATAATCAAACTCCCTCTTGCCTCCCGAAAGAAAATTCTCCGGCTTTGAAAGCTTGCCTTCCGCGGAAATTTTTTGTCCGAAGCGAAAAAAGTTTGTCCTTTCGGTGATAATAATGATTTTTTCTTTCGTTCCTTCGGGTCTGAAAATCAATCTGGAAGAGTTTTCGCTGAATGACGGCTCCGCCACAATCCGACCCGAGACGGAAACACTCCGACCGACGCTCTTTTCCAGAAAAAAATCCCTTTCCAGAGAAAAATCCGCTCTGACCGCTCCAAGGACAAAAGAAGAGAGAAGAAGGGAGTAGAGAAGAAATTTTCTGTTTAGAAGAAAAAGGGCCAAAGAAAGGAGGAGGAAAAGCCAAAGAAAGCTTGAGCCGAAATCCAAAAGGAGGCCGAAGATTATTCCGAAGAGAAAACTAAAAATGCCAAAATAAAAAAGTTTGTCCGCGGCTTTAAGGGTTTCGTAAGCCGAACCGAAATTCATTTCAAAAAATTTTTTCGTCAAATGTTTTAACTCAACGCGCGGGCGAGTCGAGAGATTCCTACTCTTTTTTGCCGTCAAGCCTATCTAATTTCAGCCCTTTGAATATCCAATACACTACGGCCGCAATGACAATGAAGTCGATAAGAGCCGAAAGAAACGAGCCGAGCGCGACCGGACCGAGCGTGACCGCCGCCAGTGACTCAACATTACCAAGACCCGCGGCAATGAGCGGATTGATGATGTCATCAACGATTGATTTTACCAAGGACGAAACCGCGCCGCCCAAGATGAACCCGACGGCAAGCCCGACAACTCCCTGACCGCGAATGAAAGCGATGAAACCCCGTGTCGTCTGCTCTATTCTATTTTCAAACTCCTGTATCATTTATACCATCAGTATATCAATAATTTAGAGAGTGAGGTGTGGAGAATTTTCTGTCATTGCCCCCATAACAAACAACTCTTGCTTGTCTTTTATTCCGCTTCGTCCATTGCCATATTGGCGAGTTTGTCGGCGTCGGCGTTATGCTCTCGCGGCACATGTCTGAATGTCGTGTTGGGAAAATCGGCAACGCGCGCGTTGTGCACTTTCATGTACTGCAATTGAAGCGCTTCTTCCTTTATTTGGTATTTCCCCGAGAGCTGGCGCACAACAAGTTCGCTGTCTATAACAACCTCAACCGCAATGCCTTTGCGCGCGTCCTTGGGCACGAGACGCTTCAGATCCCCGAGCGCCTGTATCACCGCTTCATATTCCGCCCAATTATTTGTCTGCCTCCCAAGATAGGCGCTGTTTTTCTTGAGTATCCGACCCTTTTCATCTCGTATCACCCATCCGGCGCCGGCCGGTCCCGGATTTCCGCGGGAGCCTCCGTCGGTATAAATTATTACACTTTGCATAA
>PCTS01000024.1:0-11248 GCA_002771565.1 Candidatus Campbellbacteria bacterium CG22_combo_CG10-13_8_21_14_all_43_18 | reverse complement strand
TATCGCAGTGGTTGCGGAATTTGTTTGCCTTAAAACAACTACTACAGTTAACTGTAGTTCGCTACAGTTAACTGTAGTGAAATGCTCCCGTTTCACCTTTTGTCAATAAGTTCATGCACTTTTTTCCAACGACCTTTTCCGTACCGAGGCAGTCCGCCCCGAAGCAATTTTTCGATATCCTCTTGTAGAGTTTCGCGCACTTTCTTTTGTTCCAAAAAGCATACGATTGCGGCATATCCTCCCCGATCCAAAGTGCGCGCAACTTTCGCTACGGTTGAGGGGCTTACTTTAAGACACTCCCGCACTGTCGTAAAAGAAAATCCGCGGTGGAGCATGAAAATAACCGCCAATCGCTTGTGGAGCATCATCTCTTCTGCGTCGCTAAGTAAATCCTCAAAGAAATCTTTCGCCTTCTTCTTGCTTTGCAGATGGGTAACGACTTCTGCAAATTGAAATCCTATATTTCTCGTTGCTTCAACTGAAAGCGGTTTTTTGGAAATATTGGTCATATATTTATGATAGTTTATCACAATACTACAGTTAACTGTAGTATTTTATGCGCGGAGTAATCAAAAAAAATCAATGATGCGCAGACGAAGCTCCGGAAAATTTCTAAAATAGGAAACCTCAATTGAGGCGGCCAAATCAAATTTCGTCTTCTCTTTAAGGCGGATAAGATTATCGTCGTCCTTTGAAAAAAATTTCACGGCCTGAAGGGGTTTCCTTAAACCTTCTTTGAAAACAATTTTCAGATGTTCTTTGTTCTTGCCAAATTTATCAAACTCATCGGGAGAGACGTCTCTAAACAGAAAAACCGGTTTTTTGTTTCCTTTGCCGTAAGGGGCAAACTTGAGAAGGTCGCGGGTGAGATTCCAATCAACATCTTTCAGAGAAAGCTCCGCGTCAATCATAAGAGGCAGGGCTTCTTCCGTAAGATTAAAATTTTTATAAGCTTTCAGAATCTCTTCTTCAAAAAAATGAATTCTGTCGCGAGCAACGACAAAACCGCCCGAGAATTTGTGTCCGCCGAAATTAAGAAGAAGCCCCATGGGCAGGCTTTTCATCAGTTCAAAAACATCAAGTCTCTGATCGCTCCGACATGAGCCTCGTATTTCATTGTCTCCGTTTTGACCCCAGAGAAAAACCGGCTTGTTGAAGTTTTCGGCAAGAGAAGAAGCCACGGGCCCGAGCAGAGATGGCATCCACTCTGAATTGCCCGCCACTATAATTTTCGGTTCTTCAACCATTTTGGAGATTTTCATTCTGACCGATTTTGCCATGGAAGCTACCGCCATTTTTCTTTTATCATTCAATTTATTAAGCTTTTCGGCTCCGGCTTCCGCAAGGCCTTCGTCTCTGGTCCTTAAAAGGTCAAAAGCCAGATGAACTTCGTCCATTCGCGAAGCCGCATTGATTCTCGGAGTCAGAACAAAACTTAGGTCGTCCTCGCTGATGACTTCCGGCTTTAAAAAATTTTCTTTGTATAAACTCCGGAGGCCGGGCCGGCGCGTCTTTCTAAGGACAACCAGACCGAAATGCGAAAGCGTTCTGTTCTCTCCGACGAGAGGAACCATGTCCGAAACGGTGGCAAAGCCGACCATGTCCAAAAGCCACTTGTCCCAGCCGTCTTTTATCTCAAAACGGCCTTCTTTAATCAAGGCCTGAACCAATTTGAAAACAACGGCGCATCCGCAGAGATGTTTGAACGGATATTTGTCCCCTTTTTGGTTGGGATTGATGATGGAATGGGCCCGAGGCAGAAGGCTTCCGGGCAGATGGTGGTCGGTAATGATGACTTCCATGCCTAAAGCGGCCGCTTCTTCCACTTCTTTTACTCCCATAATGCCGCAATCTATGGTAATTATCAGCCCGACTTTTTTTTGCGAAATTTCTTTGAGCGTTTTTGAATTTAAACCGAAACCGTCTTCGTTCCTGTGAGGAATATGATTTTCAAAATTGGAAAAACCGATTTCCACGAAGAAGTCGTGAAGAACCACGGCCCCGGGAATGCCGTCGGCGTCATAGTCGCTGTAAATGAGAATTTTTTCGTTTTCTTTGACGGCTTTCAGAATCCTGCGGACGGCTTTTTTAATGTCTTTGAGGAGATAAAAATCGTGCGTGTCTCTTTCATAGTCGGGGTTAAAAAATTTTTCCGCTTTTTCTTTTGTGTCTATTTCTCTTTCAAAAAGCAATTTTTGAACAAGGGGCGAATAGTCTGATAATTTATTTTTGATTTTTTCCGGAATTTCTTTTCTTATTTGATATTTTTGCATGAGCGTATTTTAGCATGGGACAACCGGCTCGCGACAACTTCCTCCGAAGGAAGTCGTGCCCTTAAAGCCCGCAATCGGCTCAACCAATAATATGTACCACAATATGTTGTAGTACATATTGATGATGGAGATATAAATTATATTTTACGATATACTTTCCGTATGAACGAAGAAAATATTTTTACAAAAATAATCAGGAGGGAAATACCCACCGAGATTATTTATGAAGATGATGATTTTATGGCCATACTGGACATTTTGCCCGTCAACCCCGGACATATTTTGCTTATGCCAAAACATTCTTACAAAAACATCTTTGATATGCCGGAAGATATTTTGAAGAAAGTCGGGCCCCTCCTCAAAACAATGGCTCTGGCTCAAAAGGAAGCTTTGGAAGCGGATGGAGTAAACATCGGTCTAAACAACGAGAAGGCGGCCGGGCAGGTAATTTTCCACGCCCATTTCCACATTATGCCGAGATTTGAGGGGGACGGATACAAATTATGGGAAGGCCGGCAATACAAAACCGGGGAGATGAAAAAAACGGCTGAAAAAATAAGAGCGGCTCTCTCAAAATAATACATACTACAATATATTTTATAGTATGTATTGCCGTATGTATTATAGTATTTACTACAGTTAACTGTAGCGAATTACAGTTAACTGTAGTAAATATTGTTAGCTGGATTGGGATGGAATTAGGGCTTCAATGCCGGGCAAAGTTCCATCGTAAAGGTAAAAGAGGAGCGCTCCTCCGGCAGTCGAGATAAAGTCAAAATCTTTTTCCAGTCCGAGTTTTGAGATAACGGCAAAGGTGTCCCCTCCCCCGACAACCGACTGGGCCGGACTTTCTATGATGGCTCGGGCAAGGTCAATGGTTCCGTCGCGAAATCCTTTTTCATAATCTCCCAAAGGCCCGTTCCAAAGAATGAATTCCGATTTTGAAATAAGATTTTTCAATTCGGCGATTGATTCAGTGCCGATATCAAGGACATGGTCGGTGGAGAGAACCTCGTTCGGTCTTTTGACAAAAATACCTTTGTCATTTCTGACCGTTACATCTTTCGGCAGGTAGAGATTTTCTCGTTTGATATAATTTTCCAGATTGAAATCCATGCCGGAAGTCATAGAGATACCGATCTCATATCCCTGAAGTTTGAAAAAGTCGTTGGCCAGGGCGCCGGCGGCATAAACAAAATCGGCCTTGTCCAGATATTTGATGATAAGAGGAATTTTTGTGTCAAATTTTGCTCCCCCCAAAATAAAAAGGAAGGGGCGGGGCGGATCCAAGACTCTTGAAACCCTTCGGATTTCTTCTTCAAAAAGAAGCCCGGAGTAGGAAGGGAGAAGCGTGGGTAGGCCGACAATTGAAGCGTGCTTTCTGTGGCTGACGGAAAAGGCATCGTTGACATAGATGTCTCCAAGCTCGGAAAGACTATTGGCAAAATTGATGTCGTTTTTTTCTTCTCTTTCATCCAAACGCAGGTTCTCGAGAAGAAGAATGTCTCCGTCTTTCATTTCCCCGGCAAGCCAGTCGGTCTCCGGGCCCAAGACCTCGGGACTCATAACAAGATTCAAATTTTTCTTCAAAACATCAAAAACCGGTTTGAGGCTCCTTGACTCCGGTAAATGGATGTGGGCAATGAGAATAACTCTAGCTCCGGCTTCCTGCAGGAACTTAATTGTCTCCAAAGATTTTCTAATTCTGAAATCATTCTCAACTCTTTCGTTTTTTATCGGAACATTGAGGTCGGAACGCAGAATAACTTTTTTGCCTTTCAAGCCGCTGACCTCTCTGACGCTTTTGATTTCTTTGGGCATAATATTATTTTAATGAATCGGCTATTTTAATAATCTCAATAAAATTCTCCGGAATCAAACTTTGATGTCCGACCAAAAGCCCCCGAACTTCGCCTTCCGAAAGAAGCTCTCGGGCATTTTCGGGAGCGCTGGCTCCGCCATAGATAATGGGCACTTCCATTCCCCTTTCTCCGTAGAGGCTTTTCAAGATTTTCAGTATGAAAATTTTCATCTGGTGCAAAAGGTCGGACGAAGCGGCTTCGTCTCCGGCGCGTCCAATAGCCCAGATCGGTTCATAAGCAATAAGGAGTCTTCCCAGCTTTTCCCGCGAGAAACCCGCCAGACCTTCTTTTATCTCCTTTTCTATGAACCCGAGGTAATCTCCTCTTTCATCGCGCTCTTTTTCCCCGATACAAAAAACAACATTCAGGCCGGCGCCCGCGGCCGCCTTTATTTTTTTATTAACCAGGCTATTCGTTTCTCCCAAAGCCCGTCTTTCGGAATGTCCCAGAATGACATACTCGGCTCCGAGCTCAAAAAGCTGGTGGGGAGAAAGTTCGCCCGTAAAAGGTCCAACATTCTCCCAAAAAGAATTCTGGGCGCCGAAAATAATTCTGCGTCCCGAATATGAGCGCATCAGTTCCGCCAAGTAAACAAGAGGCGGACAGATTATGACACTGACATTCTTCAGTCTGGGCAGGCCTTTCTTAATCTTATTAAAAAGGCTTTCAGCCTGCCGGAGACTTAAGGGGCTCATCTTCCAGTTGGCGATGATGTACTTTTTCCTCATGGAGCTTATGATATCACGATTTATTCTATCTCTTTCCAGCTGTTTAAGGAGTAGCCTCCGCTTGGGCCCGACGAAAACAGGAGGTTGACGAGGCCCGTTTCGTAAATAACTTCGGCGCTGTTTTGAACTTCAACCTCATAAGCCGTAACTTCCCTGATTTCCGCGCTGTTCTTCAGGTTGATTTTACCGTGAGGAGCATAAACCAAAATATCGCCTTCGGCGCTGTTTTGAACGTCTATGGCCGAGGTGTCGCCTCCGTTTGCTTCGGCGTCGTTGTTCATGGAAACAAGAAGAAAATAATTTTCATTCGGGCCGTTAAAATTGACGGAGTTCTTCAGAGTAATGATGCCTCCGCCAGCCTCATCAGACTCATCGTGGGCTATAATGGCTACGCTGTTTCCGCCCAAAGAAGGAGAGATAACGATGTTGGCGGTGTTATCAAATTCAATATCCCCGTCCACAAAGACATGGCCCGCAAAAGTAACGGTCGGACTTCCTTTGATAAGAAGTTTGGAGCAGTTGAATTTATTGGGGCCAATTGTCGTACTTGTGGTAATGGTGCAGAGAGTGGAGACTCCGCCCGCCTCGGCATCGGCTTTCCAAATTTCAATTTGAGAATCCGGAATCGGCAGGCTGGTCGTGGCCTGGTCGGAGCTTCCCGGGTAACTCGTGCCCGCGACCGAGGTCCCCGAAATTATTTGATAAAAAGCGTCGCCTCCGACATAGGAGTCTCTGATAGTGTGGGAATAGGCGTTGGCCAGAACTTCAATGTCTTCTATCAAGCCTGACGGCCCCGCGGAAATAGCGTCTCCGTTTATAATGGGGCTGTTTTCCGCGGTAATCGGGCCGCTTGTGAAAACATTTCCCTGAATTTTGGAAGTGTTTTTCATATGAACGCCACCCTCGCCGACCTGAACACCGTAATTGAAAGAAAAGCCTTGCCCTAAATCAAGCTTCGTCTGAAGTTTTCTGACCAAGGAACTTGAGGTGGCGGTGGAAGTTATCGTTTTTGAGCCGCTTTCGTCAAGAATGACGGTCTCGGCCGTGGAAGAACCGAGAGAGAGGGTCTCAATGTCGGAAACTGCCAGAGCGTTTTTGAGCCTGAAGATGACATCTTCTTGTCCGCTTTCAGCCAGAAAAAAACTTTCTTTGGAAAAAAGAGTGTCCCGGGAAAGACGGACTTCCCGATAGACCGGTCTTGAGACCCCGAGAACGACGGTCATGGAGACAAGCAGGAAAAAAACCACGGCGGTAATGACGGCTTGTCCTCTTTTTAAATTTTTATCTTTTCCGGAATTCATATTAATTTCAGTAAGAACCTCTTAAAACGGCGCTGGTGTAAAAATTGTCGCTTTTTATCATTCCCTTTTCACTGCCCGTTAAAGTCATTTCTATCTTGACCATCTCCGAATTTTCCCCGGAACTTAATTTGAAAACCAGGTTGCTGACTTCAATGTTATCTCTGGTCAAAAGGCCGGAGAGAAGGCCGTCTTTGCTTAATTTAAGAGCGTCGTCCTCCAGAAAAAAATTCAAAGTTGCAGGAGAGCCTTCTTCCGTGGTGTTCAAGACAAGCGAGCCGGGATGAGCGCCCAGAATACTGGAGCCGGCATTAACGCTTTCGGCCAGTCTGATTTCTCTGGTCAGCCGTTCCAAAGAAAGCGAAGCTGAGTTGTTTATGTCATTGGTTAATTTTATGGAACGATAAGAACGGGAAATTAAGAGCAAGGTGTTCACAACCAAAACAAAGACGGCGGAAAGAATGCTCGTATAAATAATCATTTCAATCAAAGTGAAGCCTCTCCGTTTTTCGGAATTTCTTTTTTTGAGGTTTTTTGTTCGGGCGTAAAAAAAAGTCATTGCTCTAAAAAATTTCGGCTAAATAAAAACTGACGGATTTTGTCGTCGTGGCGACTCCTTCCCGATACTCCACACTGACTTTGAAAAGTTTCGTGCCGACAGAAAGCGTCCCGGAAGAGGCAATGTCATTGTTTGCGTCGCGATAGACATCAAAAACTTCAAATCTTCTATAAAAACCATCGCCGACAAACTGCGTGGTGGTGGTCGCCCAGACAGAGTTTGTGAAAGAAAGGCCGTAGCTTAAACCGCTGGCAAGGCCGGAGATATTGCTCCAGCTTTTGTCCCTGATGGAGCGAATGGCTTCAACGCCTTCTTCTAAAATATAAGCGCTTTGGATTTTTTTCGTATTCTGAAGAGCCGTCTTCAAAAAAGCGTTGTAGGCCGAAATCAGCCCGACAAGAGCCGACCCAATAATGGCCAGACCCACGACGACTTCAATCAAACTGATGCCTTTTGTTTTGGTATTTTTTGAAATCATTTGACCAGGCCCGTTTCTTCAATGCTAATGACTCTCGTTTTGAAGCTGTTGGCGCGGCTTTGGAGAGTTATCGTTCCGCTTCCTCCGGCCTCTCCCGAAAGTCTTTTGAAAGAGAGGCTGGTTGTGGCGTTCGTCAAACTGATATCGGAGATAAAAATCTTGGGATGCAGTTTGACGCTGATATTGTCGGGGTTTGCGCCGTCAAAAAATTCTCCCTCAAAAAAAATGATTTCATCGGCATTGAATCTGACGCCGTAAGACAGGGAGTTTTTGGAAAATAAAGTTTCTTTGCGGGCCCGCTCAAGGACGGAGATGATGTTTGAGGCGTCTTTATCCAGAGCCGCGGCTTCGTCAAACGACCTGAAAACGCTGAAAACAACAAGGGAGACGGCGATTAAAAGAGAGGCGGAGATAAGGATCTCAATCAGGCTGAAGCCGCAAGCTTTTTCAAAACTTTTCTTTTTTTTCATCTTAAAGCCCGTCAACCAAAGAATATGTCGGCGCAATCATTGAAAGGGCGAAGAAGCCGACGGCCGCGCCGATAAAGACCATCAGAAAAGGCTCAATGATGGTGGACATATTTTTTGTTTTTTGGTCTATGGATTCTTCGTAAAAAACGGCCACTTTTTGGAGCATGTCGGACATCTTTCCGGTTTCCTCGCCGACGCTGACCATTTCACTGACAAAAACCGGAAAAATGTCCGGGGCCTCTTCAAAAATTTTTGAGAGCAGAATTCCTTTCTGGATTTTTTCTTCGGCCAGGCTTAAAACTTCTTTATAGTAAGAATTTTGAACGACATCCTTGGTGATATTAATGGAGCTTACGACCGGAACACCGGAAGAAAGAAGTGATGAGAGGGTTCTGGCAGTTCGGGCCGAGTTTGTTTCTTTGACCAGTCCGGAGATAATGGGAGTGTGAAGAAAAACAAAATCCAAAACCCTTTTGCCCTTTGGGTTTTTGACAGAAGCGTAGAGACCCGAGATAAAAGCCAGAATCAAAAGGACGAAAAAGAGCGTGTGATTCTGGAGAAAATCGCTGACAAAGATGATGGACCTGGTGGAGAGAGGTAGGTCAATGGAAAGCTCTTTGAATGTCTGCGTCAGGGTCGGAACGACATAAATAAGCATCAGAACGCCGATAATAATCATGACGCCGAGAATAATACCCGGATACATCAAGGCGCCTCTGACCTTTTTTTTCAACAGATAGGATTTTTCCATCTGGTCAGCCACGATTTTAAGCGATTCCGACAAACTTCCGCTTTCTTCCCCGGCTTTGACCATGGAAACTAAAATCATGGAAAAGGCTTCCTTGTGTTTTGACAGAGAAGAGCTAAGCCCGTCGCCTTTTTTGATATCCTCCCTGACCGATTCCAGAATGCCTTTGAATTTTTGGTTTTTGGTCTGCTTGCCGATAACAAACAAAGCCCGAGAAACGGGAAGTCCGGCCTCAAGCATGGCCCCCAGATTTCTGGCAAAAAGAATTTTTTCATTTGTTTTGATGGTGCTGACCAAAGCATTCAGCTTTTGAAAATTAAAAGAGAAAGCGCCATTTGCTTCCTGAATGGAGACGGGGTTAAGGCCTTTTATTTTCAGCTGGTCGTAGAGAGAGCTTCTGCTTCCGGATTCAAAAATTTTCTCTTCTTTTCGGCCTGATTCGGAAAGCGTTACAACTTTGAATTTTGACATATTATTCGGAAATAACTCTTAAAACTTCTTCAATAGTGGTGGTTCCTTGAACAGCCTTGAAAATACCGTCTTCAATCATTGTTATCATGCCTTCCTTTTTAGCCTGCTCTTCAACTTTCTCGGCGGTAGCGCCGGAAATGATGAGCTCTTTGACGGTGTCGGTAACCCGCAGAACCTCGTGTATACCCTGCCTGCCTTTGTAGCCATCCGGGCAATTTTTGTCCTCTAGGGGGTCGTAGAAAGGGATTTTCTCCCAGTTTGTTATTTTTGAATCAATAATTTTTTCCTTTTTCAGAAAATTCAAAACCCGGACGAGGTCAACGGATTCGTTCAAAGAGTCAAGCTGTTTCTTTGACAGAAACTTTTTTTTCCTTTTATCGCAGAGCCTTCTGACCAGCCTTTGCCCGAGAATAACTTTCAGAGTTGAGACCAAAAGAAAAGGCTCCACATCCATATCTATAAGACGCGGGATGGCTCCGGCGGCGGAGTTTGTGTGAAGGGTGGACAAGACCAAGTGGCCGGTAAGAGCGGCGTTGGTGGCCAAAGAAGCCGTCTCGTTATCTCTGATTTCGCCGACCATGATAATGTCCGGGTCCTGACGAACAAGCGTACGAAGACCGTTTGAAAAAGTAAAACCGATGTCGGGACGCACCTGCGTCTGGTTGATTCTCGGAACCTGATATTCAATCGGGTCCTCTATGGTGGAGATATTAACCTCGGGCACATTGAGAATATCAAGAATTGAATACAAGGTAGTGGTTTTGCCAGAACCTGTCGGGCCGGTGGCCAGAATTGTTCCTGTTTTTTGCTTGGTGGCGTAATGAACAAGCTCCAGCGCCTCTCCGTGAAAACCCATTTCTTCCAGACTGAAACGAGCCGAACTTTCTTTCAAAAGCCGCATAACGATTTTTTCTCCGAAAAAAGTCGGCAGAATAGATACGCGAAAGGAGACTTTTTGGTTGTCAGCCTCAATTTTGAATCGGCCGTCCTGGGGCAGTCTTTTCTCGTCAAGCTTCATTCGGGAAAGAACTTTTATTCTGGCGCTGATGCCGGGAGCGGCGTTTTGAGGCAAAATCATGGCGTCATGCAAAATGCCATCAAGACGATATCTGATAAGAAGGTCTTTTTCCATGGGTTCAATATGAATATCCGAGGCGTTCTGGATAATGGCGTGTTTAAGGAGAGTGTCCACAATGCGAACTATCGGCAGGTCTTCCGCCAGTTTTTTGAGATCTTTTTCGCTTTCTTCTCCGTCTTTTTCGGGAACAAGCGTTTTGATTGACAAGGATTCTTTTTGGATGATATCCCCGAATTCCGCTTTCAGACTTTTTTGGTACTGAACCAAAGCGCTTTTTATGGAACCCGTGTCCGAGAGGCGCGGAAGGATTTTCAACCCGACTTTCTTCTTGACAAAATCAATGGCCCGCAGGTTGTCAACATCAAGCATGGCCACTTCCAGAGAATCTCCGGATTTTTTGAAAGCCACGATATTGTTACTGCGAGCAATCGGTTCCGGAATAAGAGAAAGGACCTCAAACGGAATTTTTGTGTCTTTCAAATCAACGAAAGGAATACCCAAAACGCTGGCCTGAATTCTTCTCAAGTCGTCGTCGGATAATTTCCCCTGATTGACCAATATATCTCTCGGCCGGACCTCTTTTCTTTTGGCCTCTTCCTCCGCCTTCTCAAAATCAACGCCGGTAACCAGGCCTGAATCTAAAATAAATTCCTTGAGCTGTTTTTCGGATACATACATTCTCTTAATTATACAAACAAATCCTCCAGAAAAAATGCCGGGCTGTGGTTACCTTTGTTTTATGGCAAGAAAATTACGAAAATAACCGTAGAGAGGTCTTCTTCCGAAAGAAGGCAAGATTCGCGGACGAAAAAGTTTTTTCCGCTTCAAAAGGGGAAACGCCCGCGTGTCATACGAAAGTCACGCGGGCGTCTTCTTTCCGGAAGCGCCATTTCGGTTACAATCCTTTGTCTCCGCCTTGGTTGAAAGCAGAGACTCGGCCTCTTCCATTTGGGGCGCCAGCTGGAAGAGGATGTTTTGAAGCGCCCGCGCCCGGATCTCGTCCAGACGCAAACGGCGAGCTTCAGCAAGAACTTTCTGAAGCTCCTCCGCCTCCTTCACGGTCTGCACCCTTTTCCGGAGAAAAGAGCGCAGATCCGACACAATCTTCAGCGAAGAGCGCATTTCCTTCTCCTTTCTCCTGAAGAGGGGGAACTACTACCATTAAATTAACGATTTACGGCGAAAAAGTCAAAGGCTAGGCTCGCCACCCGCTCTCTTTGGACAAAAGCCACAAAAGGCCGCGGTTTGTTATTTTATTTTGTAGATAATCTCAATGCTTGAAA
>PCTS01000028.1 GCA_002771565.1 Candidatus Campbellbacteria bacterium CG22_combo_CG10-13_8_21_14_all_43_18 | reverse complement strand
CGAGGGGGTTGCCCCCCTAACGCCTTAGCACGGCGCCGCTTTCGGCCACTCAGCCAACCTACCGGGAAATGAATCTCTACCATAGAGTAACCTATTTAGGACACCCCTTCAAATATCTACCCAATACAAGAAATTTCAGAAACTTAACTTCTGTAACCCTCATCAATTGAACTCTTTATAATCTCCCCCTTCTGTACCCGGTATTCCGCAGAATACCGGGTACAGAAGATATGGCTCTCTTGTTTCTTACAATTCAGTTTAGTTTGCGGAGTTACCCGCACGCTAATTTGCAAATTTTTGTGAAACGCGACTTTATTGCCATTCACAATCCGATCCGCAGGCTTACCCGAAAGTAAAAGCAAAGGCCGAGAATCCTTTGCCCTCTAGCCTGATTTCCAAAATGTGTAGGCCGTATTCTTCCCCCAGGTCCAGAAGATTATACAAATCGGCTTCGTTGAATTCTATATCTCTGATTTTTTTCCCATCAAGCCAAATTTCGGCGCGGGCGGAAGATTCGGTCTCGACAACCAAATTAACTTTGCTCGCACTGAAGGCAATTCCAATGACTCCTATATCGTCATCCAAAACGGCTTTCTCTTTCTCTATCCTCCATTTTCCTCCCAAAACATAAGTGTTAAGGGCCACTTCTTGCGGCAAAAAATAAGTGCAAGTTTTATCCAGACAATCCTCCGAAGGAAAATTGGCCAAAAACTCCGCTCTTCCCCAGCCAAGATATGTTTCCGGCGTCCGTATCTTTGAGAAATCGGTTTCCGGCGCATCATCGGGCGTTTCAATTTCAAGCGCCACCGCGCTTGATTCGCCCAAGACTTTTTTTCGCTCGTTTAGAAGCTCAACTATTTTTGTCTCCGTCTCTTCGTAAGCTCCCTCGCCGATGTGGTCATAGACAATAAATCCGTCAATGTCTATGAGATATTTTCTCGGCCAATAGCGATTCTCATAGGCCGTCCAGGTTGAATAGTCATTATCCAGAACAACCGGGTATTTCACGCCATATTTCAGAGTGGCTTTTTTGACATTCTCATAGTCTTTTTCAAATTCAAACTCCGGCGTATGAAGCCCGACAATGACAAGGCCTTCGTCGGCATATTTTTTATGCCACTGATTTAAAAAGGGCAAAGTCCTCTGACAGTTGACACAGCTGTAAGTCCAAAAATCCACTAAGATTATTTTTTGACCTATTAGGTCGGCAATTTTTAAATCGTCAATATTTATAAAACCATCGGGAGTGCTGATTTCTCTGGCTCTTTTAAAGAGGGATTCTTTTTGAAGGATTATTTCACTTCTGTCCGTATCCGCTGAAACCTCTTCCGGATTTTCCAAATCTCCCAAATTTTTCGGCTCTTTTACGATTTCCGACTCCCTGATAATTTCATCGGCCTTCCCGCGCCGGTCCGTCTTTTTGGATTCAAGAAAAATAACGGAACCGATGATGGCAAGGAGAACAAAAAAAAGCGGATAATTTTTATTCTTAATTCTCATACTTAAAGCAAAAATTTATTAATGAATCCGAAGTTGGCTATCAGATTCAAAGAGTTCGTGAAAACAAGGACTCCGAGAATAATAAGAACAATTCCAAAGAGCAGATTAAGCGGGGCGGCATATTTCAAAAACTTATTCATGCTTTTTTCGGCAAACGAAGCAAACGCGCCGACTAAAAGAAAAGGGACGCCGAGTCCGAGGGAGTAGGCAAAGAGAAGCGAAAAAGCCGAGCCCGGCGCGGAGGCGGCCAAAGCCAAAACGGAGCCCAAAACGGCGCCGACGCAGGGAGTCCAGCCGGCCGCAAAGGCCGCTCCAAAGAGAAGGGAGGTCAGATTTTTTGAATTGAATTTTTTTCCGACCTGAAACTTTCTGTCTTTTTCCAAAAACTTGAGACGAACGAGACCCGTAAGGAGAAGCCCGAAAAAAATAATAATGAGTCCGCCGATTCTGCCGAGCCAAATCTGCGCTTCGTAAGCCACACCGGATAAAAGAGTGTTCAAAAGCACTCCCAACAAAGAAAAGACAAGAGAAAAACCGAGCACGAAGAAAAAAGAAGCTTTAAAAATATCCCATTTTTTTGCTTCTCCGCCATCTGTCGTGGTGCCTGCCAGATAGCCCAAAAAACCGGGAATAATGGGCAAAACACAGGGCGAAAGAAAGGAAACAAGTCCGGCAAAAACTGCAATTCCCAAAGAGAGTTCCATCAATTTTTCAATCTATTTTTATAAAGACTCCAGGCTTTAGCCAAAGCCATGGCAACCAAGGCCGCCGGAAGCCACGGGTCAAGCTCGCGGACAAAAATCTGATAGACAATCCCCGCAACCAAAACCAAAGAGCCCGCGAAAAAAGCCGCCTTGCCGGATTTAAGCCGATGCAGTTCTTCTCTTTCGTCCCGTATTTTTTCTCTCCAGATAAAAATTGAAAAAGCCGCGTAAAAAACCAAAAGAACGAGAGCCGCCATTTTCTGAAACATCGAAGTCATCAATACGGAGAGGGGATCGGTGGACAGAAGAACAAGAATCGCTATCAGGAGAATCAGAATTATTTCTTTTTTATTAGAGTTTTCCGTCATTTTTTTATTTTGCTTCAAATATCTCTTCCACTTTTCTTTTGAAGAAACCGGATATCTTCAAGGCCAAGAGAAGAGACGGCGTATAATTTCCTTTTTCAATGGCGATGATGGTCTGTCTCGTAACTCCGACAAAGCGCGCCAAATTTTCCTGGGTCAGGCCTTTTTCTTTTCGCAGATTTTCCACTTTGCTTAATATTTTTTCAGCCATTTCGTATTTTATTATATAAAAGCAAAATGTAAAGTCAACTTTACATTGAATAAATAACTCAAAAAAAGAAACAGGCCAAAGCTCCGACCTGTAAAATTAAAATTATTCAAAAACGTTTAATTTTTATAGTCTTATCTTCCTACCCGCGCCCTCCACCTTTGTATGAAAGCTTCAAAGGCGGAAGCCCCTTGGGAAGAGCCGGTTCCGTCAAACTCTTCCTTAAATTCTTCCCTGAATTCATCTCCTTCAAACCCTTCGGGGAAGGCTCCTTCAAACTCTCCTCTGAAATCTTCCGGATTTGGAATTTGGTCTCCTTCCGCCTCAAACTCAATCCTGAACTCACCTTCCGCCCCGTCAAATTCGGACCGAAATTCAGCGTCTTTGTTTTCAAACCTCAACTCAAACTCGGAAGGCGTATTTTGAGATTGAGAGCACCTTTCGGCCACATCGCGAATAAGAGACGGAGCAAGCTCTCCGCTTGCCGCTCTCTTTTCAAAATCGGGACCGAGTTCACGATTCAGACAATCTTTAATTGAAAAGGGAGTGCCGGAAAAATTCGGAGAAAAGTTTGAAGCGTCGTCTCCAAAGCCGGGTCTCTTCTCCCGGTCAAAATTGTCAAATTCCGGACGAAATTCATCGGACCGAGGGCCGGCTCCGGGTTGCGGATTGTTTTGATTGAATTCCTCAAAACAGACTCTGATGACTTTCTCAAGTTCCGCTACCTCGGAAATTTTTCCTCTTTCAATAGCTTCAAAAAGATGCCCCGCTTTCTCCCGAGCACAGGCCAGAACCTCGGGCGGAGCGTTCTCCATAAAATCACCGACGGAGTGCCTTTCCCCAGGTTCTCCTCCGCCTTCAAACATAAATTTTTCAAAACAGGCTCTGACATCATCGCCAATTTGAGGCCCCGGCAAAACCTTCCCCGATCTCAAATTCTCCGCAAGATTGACCCCGAGTTTTTCATTCAGGCAGTTGGTAACATTTTCCGGAGCGGCTCCAAGCTCATCTTTGAATCTTCTGATGTCGTTTTCGCGTCTTTCAATTTCTTGGCGATCTATAAGCTCATGGCTTTTGGCAAATTCAAAACATTCTTCAAAATGCTCCGGATTGTTGCAAAATTCTTCGCATTCTCTTCCGCGACAGCCACCCGGACCCCCTTCCCTCATAATCGTTCTGGCAAACTCGGCCTCTTCCGGAGGTATAGCTCCGGACTTAACGGCAAACTCCACGCATTCAAGTCCGTGCTCTTCGCTATCGCAATATTCGCGGCACTCTCTTTCTTCGCGGCATCCCCCCGGGGTTTCGCCCCTTTGCATAGCTTCCATAAAAGCTCTGGCATTTTTAATCTCGTCTTCTGGGATAAAGCCGGCTCTTTCGGCAAAAGTCAGACATTCGTCAATATGCCCCGGAGCGTCGCAGTAGGTTTTACATTCCCGTTCGTTGGCGCAGTCGCCGGGCATTCTGCCTCCGGCCCGAATATAAGAGGAAATTTTCCGCGCCTCTTCTATTTCTTCCTCTTCAATTAGGCCATGATTTTCGGCAAAGGCTAGACATTCGTCAATCCGACCAATATCCTCGCAATAAGACCGGCAGGCGTCTTTGGTCCTGCATCCTCCCGGGCCTTCCCCGCCTGATGAGGCAAATTTTCTGACATGCCGCGCTTCTTCTTCGGAGACAAGCCCGTGGCTAAGGGCAAAGGACATGCATTCTTCGGCATGAGAAATGTCGTCGCAGTAGACTTTGCATTCTTCTTTATTTTGACAATTTCCAAGTTCCGGAACCGGAAATTTAATATCGGAGAGCGATTCCGCCCGAACGACGATGACCAAGGACAAGAAAAGAGCGCTGGTGATGACTGCGGCCGAAACTAAGTGCTGAAAATATTTCATCTTACTCAAACGGATTTTTATAATCGCTAAAAGGATTCGTTTTAACCTGTTCTATGGGGTTTGTCTCCGGAACGGCGGCATTGCTCTGGCTTCTGGTTTCAATCTCGGAAGAAATTTCCTGCCCGAAATTTATTTCGCCGGAAGTTTCTCCCTCTGAAATTTCTCCTCTTGCATTCGTGTCCTCGACGGATTTCCCGTTTCCTTTCAAAAAGACAAGATAAATCAGAACGGCAAGAACAACGACGGCAAGCGCCCCCAAGGCGGCCATTGTTTCTTTCTTTTGGCCGAGAAATCCCGTTCCAAATGGAGTCCCCGTATTATCATTCATAGTGAAATTCTAAAATAGTCCGAAGCTTTTAGAAACTCCGGATGTGTATAACGAAGATAGTTTTGTCCGAAGGATTTAAAAAACGGATATTTTTTACTATACTACTATATACAAGAATATGGACGAGACGGCGAGTAAAAAAATTATTTGGTTGTTGAAAGTGGCGGTGGCTTTTTCTTTTCTCTATGCCGCCACAAGTGGTTTTATAGAGCCAAACAATTGGGTCGGTTTTTTCCCGAGATTTATGACGAACATTCTGCCCGGCCCGATTCTTCTTAGAGTCTTTGAGATTGTCGAAGTCTTAGTCGCTCTGGCCTTGTTTTTTATGAAAAACCCTTTCTATCCCGCTGTCTTGGGCGCCATAATGCTTTTGGGGGTAGTGATATTCAATCTTCCCCAACTGGACATATTGTTTCGAGATATCCCCATCGCTTTGACAGCTATAGCCATAGCGGTTTATTCTATGGAAAAGACCCCGCTTGAAGCGAAAACCGAAAGCCGGGGAAAAATTATCGGAGAAAATTAAAAGAAGATTAAGTTAAAGAAAATTATGAAAACATTGGTCTGGATAGTAATTATCATCATTGTCGTCGTATTGGGGTTTCTCGTTCTAAGGAACGGAGATGATGCCTCGAATGAAACAAGTCTTGGTGAAACCGAGAGCGCGCCTGAAGTTCTGGCGCCGGAGGCGGAAAACGCTGAAGAGGCCGCGCAAGGAGAAGAAGGGACGCTCGTTGATGGGATTTTGGAAAAGGAAGAATTCCGACTGGTTAGCTACACCGACACGGGATTCTCTCCCAAGGAAATAACAATTGAAAAAGGCGAGGTTGTCAGGTTCGTCAATAATTCAAGCGGAGAGATGTGGGTAGCCTCCGCCATTCACCCGACTCACGCTCTTTATCCGACGAAGGGAGAAAACGATTGTCTCGGAAGCTCTTTTGACCAATGCAAAGCGACAGCCTCGGGTAGTTTTTGGGAATTCACTTTTGACGCGGAAGGAGAACACGGTTATCACAACCATGTTAAAGCCAGCGATTTCGGGCGTGTTGTCGTGACCGAAGCAAAAGGATAATAAGTGAATAACAAATAAAAACAAAATACCCCACACCTCTTACTCGATAGACATTGCCAGGCGTTGCACGACAACGTCCAGCGTGCCGAAACCCTCCTCCCTTTCGAGTAATGCCTACAATCTCCCCGGATATTACCAATAGTCTTAGCAATTTAAGCAATCATCTTTTCCCATACTCCTTTCCCTTTTTCCCATACTCCACCTTCTCTATCATACAATTATCGATAATTGTATGATAGAATAAAAGCAATATTAAATATTATTCGTTATATTTTTTGTGAACATGAGAAGATGGGAACTTGTCTTTAAGGCGCTCTCTAACATCAACCGCCTTAAAATCATACGTATGCTAAAAGGAAACAAGCGCATGAACGTCTCTGAAATTTCGGATGCGCTAAAAATTTCTTTTATGGCGACATCACGACATCTGATTATCTTGCGAAATTTTGAGGTGCTACAATCAGAAGGGGTTAAAAATCATGTCGTATATTTTATAAACCCAAAGTTGCCAAACGACTTTAAGAAGATATTCAAAGCCGTCTATTAAACAATTATCGATAATTGTTTAATAGCTAAAAGTAGCAGGCGGTAAGTGGCAAGAGTGATAAGTGGCAAGTGGATAATTTAAAAAAATATTTTATTTAAGTGCAACCGACAGACAAAATCACCAACATCTTCCGTCTAAGTGATTATCAAAAGAAAGCCCTGAAAAAATTGGGGCTTGAGACAATAATGGATTTGCTCTACCACTTCCCCGTCCGCTATGGAGAACAGAGTGAAACAAAAAACATTCAAAATCTGAAAGCGGGAGAAAAAGCGGAAATTTTCGGAGAAATAAAAAAATTAAAAACAAGCAAGGCCTATCGGAAGAAAATCCCGATGGCAGAAGGAGTGCTGGAGGACCATTCGGGAAAAATAAAAATTGTCTGGTTCAATCAGCCCTACATCGCCAAGATGTATCAGAATGGAAGCTTGGTCAAAATAGAAGGAAAAGTGACAGAAAGAAAAGGCGTCCTATATATCGGAAATCCCGATATCAAGACCGTAAACGAAATTCCGGACAAAGCCGGAGAATCCCTTTTTGAAGGCGAGATAAAAGACGATTTTCTTGCTCTTCCGGTCTACCCGGAGTCCAGAGGCGTCACCTCGCGCTGGTTTTACCATTCCGTCAAAAGACTTTTCTCCAAAAAGATTCTGGAAAAAGTGAGGGAGCCCATCCCGGAAGAAATTCTAAAAAAATACAACCTCCCCGGGCTCAAGACGGCTCTTGTCTGGGTTCACTCTCCAAAAAAGAAAGCGGACGCTCTCTCGGCCCGGAAACGCTTTGCTTTTGAAGAAATTTTTCTCATCCAAATCCAAAAACAAAAAGATAAAAAGCTTTACCAAAAACAGCCAAGCTTCAAAATTGAAATCGGGGACGGGGAAATAAAAAACTTTGACAAAAAATTTCCATTCACTCCGACCAAAGCGCAGGACAAAGCGGTTGAAACAATTCTGAAAGATTTCAAAAAAGACTACGCCATGTCGCGCCTTTTGGAAGGGGATGTCGGGTCCGGCAAAACCTATGTGGCGGCGGTAACCTCATACGCCGCCATCACCGCGCCTCTTCAAAACAAAACCGGCGCGGCAAACTTCGGCCCTCTGCAGACGGCCTATATGGCGCCGACGGAAATCCTGGCCAATCAACTGTTTGAGTCTTTTATTGAATATTTCAGGGATATAAAAGTCCAAGTCGGACTCATCACTTCAAGCGGATGCAAAAAATTTCCCTCAAAAGTCAATTCCGAAAAATGGACAAAAATTTCAAGAGCCCAGCTTTTGAAGTGGGTCTCGGGCGGAGAAATATCCATTCTTATCGGCACTCATTCCTTGATACAAAAAACCGTCAATTTCAAAAATCTGGCTTATGTCATCATTGACGAACAGCACCGCTTCGGCACAAACCAAAGAAGAATGCTGGCGCGCAAGGATAAAATTCTTCCCCACTTTTTGTCAATGACGGCAACACCGATCCCGAGAACCCTAGCTCTAACAATTTACGGAGACCTGGATTTAACGCTCCTTGACGAGATGCCGGAAGGCAGAAAGCAAGTTATGACCGAGATAGTGAGCCCCGATGACAGAGAAAAAGCTTATAAAAAAGTCGGAGAAAATTTGAAAGAAGGTCGGCAGGTTTACGTCATCTGTCCGCGCATTGACGAACCGGACCCGGAGAAAGTCGGAGCCGTTATCGCCAAATCGGTAAAAGCCGAGTCTAAGAGACTCAAAAAGGAAGTTTTCCCGGAATATGTTGTGGAGCCGCTCCACGGGAAAATGAAGCCTCATGAAAAAGAAGAGATAATGAAAAGATTTGAGCATGGAGAAATTAACATTCTGGTCTCTACCTCGGTCGTTGAGGTCGGAGTAAATATTCCCAACGCCACGACAATAATCATTGAGGGGGCGGAAAGATTCGGTCTGGCGGGACTTCATCAACTGCGCGGCAGAATTTTAAGAAGCAATCATCAGCCTTATGCTTTCATCTTTAGCAATACGAAAGCGGAGAAAACGATCAAGAGGCTAAGCGCCTTGAAAAAAGCCAAAAACGGCTTTGAGCTGGCGGAGTACGACCTAAAATTTCGCGGGCCCGGCAGTCTCTCCGGCAGAAAACAATGGGGCATTACGGACCTCGGAATGGAAGCCATCAGAAACATCAAGCTGGTAGAGGCCGCCCGGAAGGAGGCGGAAATGATAACGGAAAAAGATTTTGAACTGAAAAATTTCCCCGAGCTTCGAGAGCAAATCAATAAAAGAACGGAAATTCATTTTGAGTAAACAAAATCGGTCGATTGAGATGTGCGCGCGCCAGGACTTGAACCTGGAACCAATCGCGTATAAGGCGACCGCTCTGCCAATTGAGCTACGCGCGCAACCGGGTTTTATCTTACTTGCTTCTTTTTATCCTTACAAGTTATTTGCTAAAATAGACCCATTAAAAGCTAAGCTTAATGTCATGGATTTATCATTTTTACTGGCAAAAATATTAGGCCTTTTTTATTTAATTTTAGGCGTGATTGTCTTCAAAAAAACCGAGATAAGAAAAATTTCCGAAGAGCTTTCAAAAAATGAAGCCCTGCGGTTTGTCTTCGGCCTTATCATTCTCCTTATCGGTATAATAATCGTTGCCATCCACAATGTCTGGTCTGGGGACTGGAGAGTCTTAATCACTCTCTTGGGATGGCTCTCCTTGGTTAAGGGCTTTTCCTCTTTGTGGATGGATGAAGCGACTTACAAAAAATGGATTTTGAAGTGGGACAGCAAAAGCATGGTTACGGCCGGAGGAGCCGTTTCCATGGTCATAGGCTTGTATCTCTCTTATATCGGGTTTTTTATTTAAGAGAAGGCGGGGCTTCTCCTTTTCTGAATCCGAATAATATAATATGCCCTTGATATTATTTACTACAGTTAACTGTAGTAAATAATGTAGTAAATAATATATACTATAGTATATATTATGATATCTATTACTTTGCCCCCGCTTGGGGGTTAGGCCCTCACGCGGGGGCAAAGACCGGGAAATCAGGCGCTCTGGGACTTATCTTTGGACTTAGCTTTGAAACTCAAATCCGAAGACAAATCTTTTTTCGGAGTGATGCCGTTTGCGACAAGAATCTGCTCAAACTCGTCGCGCTCCAAAGTTTCTTTTTCAATCAAAGCCTTCGCGATTATATCAAGAAGCTTTCGGTGTTCTTTGACAACCTTCAGAGCTCTGTCTTTGGCCTCGTTGATAATCCGGTGAACCTCTTTGGCGACGGCATTTCCCACTTCCGGCGAATTTTCGTTCATAACGGTGCGCCCGTAGGGGTCCGGGTCGTCGCCTAAAATGGCGATAGGTCCGATTTTGTCCGACATCCCGTATCTTGTAACCATGTCTTTAACGATAGCCGCCGTCACTTTAAGGTCGTTTGAGGGTCCCGTTGTCAAGTCTTCAAAAACCATCTGCTCCACCACATAGCCTCCAAGAAGCACCACAAGGTTGTCCATAAAATCTTTCTTTGAGCGAAATCTTCTTTCTTCAAGAGGAAGATTCATGGTGTATCCAGCGGCATGGCCTCTTGAAATAATGGAAACTTTATGAACCGGGTCGGCGTATTCCAAAACGGAAGAAACGAGAGCGTGGCCCGCTTCGTGATAGGCGGTAATCTTCTTCTCCCGAAGAGAAAGAATGTGGCTTTTTCTCTCCGGACCAAGCATAACTTTTTCAATTGAACGAATAAGGTCGTATTGAGAAACTTGTTTTCTGTCTTCCCTGGCGGCAAGTATCGCCCCCTCGTTCATGATTGACTGAAGGTCGGCGCCGGAAAGCCCCGGGGTTCTTTCGGCAACAACCCTGAAGTTAACATCTTCGGTCAGAGGCTTTTTTCTGGCGTGAATCAGGAGGATGGCTTCCCTTTCGTCCCTGTCCGGAAGGTCAATTCTGACTCTTCTGTCAAATCGTCCCGGCCTGATAAGAGCCGGGTCCAAGACATCCGGCCTGTTGGTGGCGGCCATGACGATGACTTTTTCATTTGGTTCAAAACCGTCCATCTCGACCAAAATCTGATTCAAAGTTTGTTCTCTTTCATCGTTTCCTCCGCCAACGCCGGTCCCCCTGACCCTTCCAACGGCGTCAATCTCGTCCACAAAAATAATGGCCGGCGCGCCTTTTTTGGCCATCTTGAAGAGGTCCCTGACGCGACTGGCTCCAACTCCGACAAACATCTCCACAAACTCCGAACCGGAGATTAAAAAGAAAGGCACGCCGGCCTCGCCCGCGACGGCTCTGGCTAAAAGAGTTTTGCCCGTACCGCTCGGCCCCATCAGGATAACTCCTTTTGGAATTCTGGCGCCGATATCCAGAAATTTTTTGGGGTTTTTAAGAAATTGAACTATTTCAAAAAGCTCTTCTTTGGCTTCCTTGACGCCCGCCACATCTTTGAAAGTCAGCCTTTGGCTCTTGTCCTTGGGGTCAATGAATCTGGCTTTTGATTGGCCGAAGGTGAAAGCCTGCATGCCGGCGCCTTTGACCTGTCGCGACAAATACCAGATAAAGAAAATTATAAAAATGATGGGGACGATAAAAGGCGCCAGAGAAAGAAGATAAAAACCGAGCCCGGTCGGATTGTTTATTTCAATTTTCACGCTTTCCAAATCTGTCGGCAAAACTCCGTAGTTTGTGAGAGTTTCCGTAATCGGAGTGCCGACTTCCTTTTTTGTTTTTTTGAGACTTTCGTCCGTGTAAACAGCCTCTATGTTTTCGCCCTTGACAACTATCTCCCCGACAAGGCCGGCCCTGACATCGGAGGCGAGCTGGGAAATGGCAATCTCTTCATATTCCTTGGTTTCCCCAAAAAAGAAAGAGTACAAAGAAAGAATAATGATGAAAATAAGAATGGTGCTTAGAAGGTTCGTCCAAAAACCTCCTCCGACGGGTTTTTTTATCTGTGGCGTTCGAAATTTTTTTGAAGATTTTGAAGGCTTACCCTGTCTTTTGTAGTTTGGCATAACGAGCAAAGATTACCATAAATCGGAGTCCGGATAAAGCCGAAAAACATTGGATGAACATTGGATGGAAGCGCGCTCGGCGCCGCTTTTGACGGAAGGTTAAGAAAATAAACCGAGACCGATAAGCGGCAGGTTATTCTTGTTGGGTAACATCCAAGACTTTATTTCAAAAGCGGCGCCGAGCGCGCCGTCTTGAAGCATTTTTTGATTGTTCTTGATTGCGCTGAGCGGCAAAAGAACATAGAAAAAGCTCTGCAAAGTTGTTAATATCAAGCTATGGGCGCGTTATATTTGAAAAACAAAAAAGCCGCTTTCAACTTTGAAATTATCGAGACAATTCAAGCGGGTCTGGAGCTTTTAGGTCTTGAAGTTAAAAGTTTGAGAGACAAAAAAGGCAATCTGGAAGGAGGCCGTGTCGTTGTCAGAGGAAGTGAGGCCTATCTGGTGGGGGTAACGATTCCTCCTTACCAAGCGCAAAACACTCCGAAGGGATATGACCCGGAGAGGCCAAGAAAGCTCCTCCTTCGCAGAAAGGAAATAAGCCGACTGGCCGGCCTTGAAAGCAAGAAAGGATTGACAATCTTGCCTATTTCGGTGTATAATAAGGGAAGAAATCTGAAATTGGAAATAGGAATCGCCCGCGGCAAGAAAAAGTTTGATAAGCGGCAATCCATAAAAAAAGAGGATGCTAGGAGGGATGTTGAAAGAGAGGTAAAATTCAAGTTTAGATAGTCTGTCCTTCCCTTGCTGAATTCTGCTTCGGCAGAATTCAGCAAGGGGATGATCGGCTTTGACAATAGAATATTCTTTAAGATGCGCAAAGTAGAGCTTCAGTAACTCTAAAAAGGCTGAAAAAAATAAGTGCAAACTTATCTTCAAAGCTAGGGGGAATTATTTCTCCCTACGCTCCAGCGTACGCAATAGCCTAAGCTGGCGTCCGTCTGCCTGACTTCCGATAAGGCCGCGCGGGTGTAATAGCTCTTCTCGGGATATGTCGTTAGGCTGTCTCACTTAACAGACGAAATACAGAGACTCGGTCTGGCCGGATTTTGTCTGCTTTAGACCGTCCATTCCAAGAACCAAAAACAGACTAAACTTTGTAGAAGCGTTTTAGAGATCTCTATTTGGACCCGGGTTCGATTCCCGGCATCTCCACCACAATCTGACTTT
>PCTS01000006.1:2070-18558 GCA_002771565.1 Candidatus Campbellbacteria bacterium CG22_combo_CG10-13_8_21_14_all_43_18 | reverse complement strand
GCCGCGGGCTTTAATTCAAAACGGCCTCTCTCTTTTCTTTCGGGAGATTCCGGCATTTTATTTATCGGATTATCCAGATTGCCATTCATCAACTAAATTGATTTATTTAAATAAGATATATTTATAAGAACTTTCCCGCCCGTTTCTCTGATCAGAACCGACAAATCATTTTCCCCGTTACTGCCATAAAAGAACTTCAGGCCCTCTTCATCTTCCTCGTTTATTATTTGGTAAGCGTTCTCCTCGGCAAAAGACTTGAAATTCTGAAAATTCTCCTCAAGGCTCAAGGCTGAAGTGTAGGAAAGGGTGGATTGTCTGCCCGCTCCTTGCGGGATATGCCTGTAACTTTCTTCCGCTATGACATTTCCTTCAATCGGCAAATCCGCCGGAAAATCGAGGGTAACAACGTTCTGTTTTACTCTGGCTAAATTTTCCGTCCTGATTTCAGTTTCCGCTTCTTCTTTTTTTTCTGAAATTTCAACAAATTGAGATTCGTCTTTATTGTCGCCAAGACCGGAAAAAGACAAATAAAAAAGTGCCGCGATGAAAACGAGAACCGTCGCTCCGAGAATTTCTTTAGAAGCCTTTGTCATAGACTTTAATGGTAGCAATTTTTATCTCGGGATTCAAAGAAGTCTCTTCTTCCTTCGGTGGAAAAGAAAATAAGCCAAAACTGAAGATATTGAGGTTTAACCTCAATACAATGAAGATGTTGAGGTTAAACCTCAATACACAATACAATGTTCCGGAAAATAAGCCTGCGCCGGAGGCAAGCGAGATAAAAAAGATTTTAGAGTCCTTCGTTTTTCAGGTCCCCTAAGATTTTTTTGGCTTTTGAAGAAAGCTTTTTGGGAAGTTCAATGTTCAATTTTATGAACAAATCTCCCCGGCCGGAGCGATTCGGCACCCCTTTTCCCTTGACCCGCAAGATCTCCCCGAAAGAAACCCCTTCGGGAATTTTGACTTTTATATTTCCATCCAAAGTCTTAAGAGCGTACTCGGCTCCCAAGATGGCATCGGTTATCTTAATATTGAGTGTTGTCACCAAATTATTTCTCTCTTTCTTGAAATTGGCATCCGGCTTGACATGAATTTTTATGTAAAGATCCCCCGAAGGGCCGTCTTTGATAGATTCTCCCGCGCCGGAAAGTCTGATCATTTGGCCGTCTTCTATTCCGGCCGGAATTTTTACTTCTATTTCCTGTTCTTTTTTGAGAATGCCGTGCCCGTGGCAGACTTCGCATTTTTCCTTCGGCTTCTCTCCCGAACCGCTACATTCGCGGCAAACTCTTTCCGTGGAAAAGTTGCCGAAAATGGAACGGGCGCTTTCAACAATCTTTCCTTTGCCGTTGCAGACTTTGCATTTTTCCATAGCGGAGCCGGGGCGGGCGCCGCTTCCGCCGCATTTTTCGCAATGAGAATTTTTTTTGAGGATTATTTTTCTTTCGGTGCCAAAAACAGAATCGTAAAAACTGACCTCAATATCTATGGAGATATCGGAGCCTCTTTTGCTCCGACCGCGGCCTCTTCCGCCGAAAAAATCAGAGAAAATATCGCCCAGATCAAAATCAGTAAAACCGTAAGCTCCTCCTTCGGTAAATTGTGAAAAATCCCAGCCGGAAGGGCCGGCATTTTGCCCGGAAAAACCGCTGAAGGCCCGGCCGTATGCGTCATATTCCTTTCTCTTCTTGTCGTTTGAGAGAATATTGTAGGCTTCGTTCGCTTCTTTGAACTTCTTCTCGTCTCCTCCTTTTTTGTCCGGATGATATTTATGAGCCATTTTTCTGAAGGCTTTTTTTATATCGTCTTTTGAGGCGTTTTTTTGGAGACCGAGTATTTGATAATAATCTTTGGCCATTTTGTTTTTTAGATTAAGCGTCCGAAGACGACAGCCATCCGATAATACATACTATAATACATACTATAATATATACTATAGTATGTATTATTTTTCTTTATCCTCGTTTTTCTTTTCTTCTTTGAACTCCGCGTCTTTAACATTGGAGTCTGGAGAGCCAGAATCCGGGGAGTCAGAACCAGTCGAGCTTGCTTGATTTTTTGCCAGATACTCCCCTATTTTCTGCATCTCAAGCCCGAGTTCCTCGGTAGCTTTGCGAATGGCATCCAAATCGTCGCCTTCTTTTGAGGTTTTAAGCGCTTCTATTTTTTCTTCCACTCCTTTCCTGATATCGTCCGGAATTTTACTTTGCCCCGCCGTAGCTCCCGGCGAAGGCGGGCCCTCGGCGTCTTTTAGGGCTTTCTCGGCAATAAGGATTGTCTGCTCGGCCAGATTTTTGGCGTCAATTTTCTGCTTTTTCTTTTTGTCCTCTTCAGCGTGAAGTTCGGCTTCTTTGACCATTTTGTTTACCTCTTCTTCCGAAAGGCCGGAGCTTCCCTCAATTTTTATTGACTGCTCCTTGCCGGAAGATTTGTCCTTGGCCACGACATTCAGAATGCCGTTGGCGTCAATGTCAAAAGAAACTTCAATTTGGGGAACTCCGCGGGGAGCGGGCGGAACACCGTCCAAGATAAACCTTCCGAGCGATTTGTTGTCCCCGGCCATCGGTCTTTCTCCCTGCACAATGTGGATTTCAACGGATGTCTGGTTGTCCGCGGCCGTTGAAAAAACCTGGGACTTTGAAGCCGGAATGGTCGTGTTTTTATCAATCAGTTTCGTCGACACTCCGCCCATGGTTTCGATGCCGAGAGAAAGCGGGATGACATCCAAAAGAAGAACATCTTTGACATCTCCCCGTAAAATTCCTCCTTGAATAGCGGCGCCGAGAGCCACGACTTCGTCGGGATTGATGCTTTTGTTCGGTTCCTTGCCGAAAAGCTCTTTGACGGCGTTTTGAATCAGAGGCATTCTGGTTTGTCCTCCGACCAAAACAATCTCATCAATGTCTGAAAGTTCAAAAGGAGAATCCTTGATGACATTCTTGGTAATTTCAATGGAGCGGTCGACATATTCTCCGGAAAGACTTTCCAATTGCGCTCTGGTCATTTTGATGAGGAGATGCTTCGGACCTGAATCGCCGGAGGTAATAAAAGGAATGTTAATCTCCGTTTCAGTGGCGCTTGACAATTCATGTTTGGCTTTCTCCGCCGCTTCATCCAGACGCTGTAAAGCCAAAGGATCGCTTTTGACGTCAATGCCGCTTTCTTTTTTAAATTCTCCGGCAATCCAGTTGATGATTTTTTGGTCAATGTCTTTTCCTCCCATATGGCTGTCTCCGCCGGTGGCCTTGACCTCAACGACATCATCACCGATTTCCAGAACGGAAATATCAAAAGTCCCGCCACCAAAATCATAGACAACAATCTGTTCGTTCTTTTTTTTATTGAATCCGTAAGAAAGGGCCGCCGCCGTGGGTTCGTTGATTATTCTCTTGACCTCAAGGCCGGCGATTTTACCGGCGTCTTTGGTGGCTTTTCTTTGGGAATCGTTGAAATAGGCCGGAACGGTGATAACGGCCTCCGTAACTTTTTCCCCGAGTTTAGCCTCGGCATCGGCCTTTAACTTTGAAAGAATCATGGCCGAAATTTCTTCGGGACGATAAACTTTTTCTCCCATCTTGACTTCGGCCGAGCCGTCGGCGCCTTTTGAAATGTCATAAGGAACCGAATCTTTGTCTTTTTTGACGACCTTGTCTTCAAATTTGTGGCCGATAAATCTTTTGATGCCGAAAATCGTGTTTTGCGGATTGGTAACCGACTGCCTTTTGGCCAAGAGGCCGACCAGCCTTTCGCCGTTTCTGGAAATGGCCACAATTGAAGGGGTGGTTCTTGCTCCTTCGGCATTTTCAATGATTTTCGGTTCCCCTCCTTCCACGAAAGCCACCGCCGAATTCGTGGTGCCGAGGTCTATTCCGATTATTTTTGACATAATTTCAAATCTTTATCTAAATTCTAATTTACGATTTTAAGCAAGAAAGGTAAAAATTCTAGGTTTTAGTTTTAAAAATTTTTACTCTCACTCTGGCGGGCCTGACAAGACGACCGTTTAACTTATACCCTTTCTGAATGACATCAAAGACTTTGCCGTCAAGAGCTTCTTCTTCTCCTTCAACCATTTCAACGGCTTCATGGAGATTTGGGTCAAAATCCCGGCCTTCCGGACTGATAATTTCCAATCCGTTTTTCTCCAAAATTGAAAGCAGTTGTTTGTTTACCTGCCGAAGTCCGTTGTCCCAGGCCTCGCTTTCCCGAGACAAATGAAAGCTGTCCAAAACCGGCAGGATTTCCCCGACAAATGCCTCTTTGGCAAGGTTTGAGACTCCAAGAAACCTTTCGTCTTCGGCTTTCTTGTAATTAATGAAATCAGCCTTGGCCCTTTGCCATCCGGCCAGATATTCTTGTTTTTCCGCGACGCATTTCTTCAATCTCTCCCTCAATTTTGAGATATTACCGCCGAAAGAACTTTCTTCCGCCTCTTCCGCTTCAACGGAGACGTCGTCGGCAAAGGCTTCCGCCCCAACTGATTTATCTTTGTTTTTCTTATCCTTACCTGTCATCAGAGAATGTTCTTAACATACGACAATGTAGCCAAAGATGGAATTTTTGTCAAGCTTTTATAAACCAAGTCCCTCCCCACTTGGGAGTTCAACTCCCAAGTGCAGACTCCCAAGCACACATACTTGGGAGTTGAACTCCCAAGTCTCCTACGCGGACGGCTATCTTTTGCTCCACTGCGGAGCTTTTCGAGCTTTCTTCAGGCCGAATTTTTTTCTTTCTTTAATTCTCGGATCTCTTTTGAGAAAGCCCGCCTTTTTAAGTTCCGTCCGAAGCTCCGCTTGAAACTTGACCAAAGCTCTGGAGATACCGAGTCTCGCGGCTTCGGCCTGAGATTTAAGCCCCCCGCCCGAGAGCAGAACGCTAACATCAAATTTGGCTCCGCTTTTTTCCAGAGCTTCTTTCACTATTTTTTGAAGACTCTCCGTTTTGAATAAATCTTCCAGTTTTCTGCCGTCTGCGACAAAATTGTTTTTTGAAGATTCCACGAGCCTGACGCGGGCCACCGATTTTTTTCTTCGTCCGACCGCTTCAAAATATTTCTTTTTTTTCTCTGTTTTAGCCATAACTGTTTACTATTCCGAAATTTCCAGATTTTTAAGAATTTTATCTTGCAATTTATTTTTGGGGAGCATGCCCTTAACCGCTTTTCGCAAAATTTCCCCATAGCCGTGTTTTTTGGCCACTTCTTCGGCCGTCCGAATTTTCAGACCGCTTGGATAACCGGAAAATGATTTATATTTCGGCGAGCTTCTCTTCTTCTGGGAAATATCCATCTTTGAGGCGTTTGAAACAATGATTTTTCTTTCGGCTATTTTGTTCCTGGCGAAATCCGGAGAGTCTTTACCCATCAGAATAACAGCAATCTCGCCGGAGAGTCTTCCCGGCTTCCTGCCGGAGGCGTCAAACCTGTATTCTTTTGGGATGTTTTTTGTTTCCATTATTCTTTTGGATTTTTATTTTTCTGAGAAAACCGAGAGTGAATTAATTTTTGACAAACTCAATTATGGCCATCGGACTGGCGTCTTTCTCTCTTCCGCCGAGTTTGACAATTCGGGTGTAACCTCCGTTTCTCTCCTTAAATGTCGGAGCGACTTCCGAAAAAAGCTTATTGCTTGGAGTTCCAAGCCTCATCCTGATTATTCTTCTGCTAAAAAGAGTGTCCGCCTTGGCTCGGGTAATGAGCTTTTCCACAAAAGGCCGAAGAGCTTTGGCTTTGGCTTCCGTTGTTTTAATTTTTCCCTGATTTATCAAAGAAAGAGCCAAAGAGCGGAGAAGAGCTTCTCTTTTATTTTTCTCCCGACCAAATTTTTTTCCTTTCTTTTGATGCCTCATTTCTTAATCTAAAACAATGCCAAAATTGCCAAGAGCTCTTTTAATTTCCTGAACTCCCTTTTCGCCTAAGCCGGTAAGAGCCAAAAGGTCCGAAGTCTTCTTTCTAGCCAGACCGCCGACGGTTCTGATATTGGCCTTGTTAAGAGCGTTTTCCGTTCTGGCCGAAAGATTCAGAGACTCTATTCTGGTTTTCAAAAATTCTTTTTCCATCTCCTTGTCTCCGGTCTCCGTATTTTCTTCCACGACCTCGTGAAGCTCCTCGAGACTGGCCTCCGTTTTCTCTTCTTCGAAACCGATAATTGATTTCAATTGGTTTATCATAATCTCTATGGATTTCTCCAAGACTTCACGCGGAGTAACGGTGCCATCGGTTTCAATAAAAATCCGCAGTTTGTTGAAGTCCGTTCTGTCCCCTACTCGCATATTCTCCACCTCGTAATTGGCGCGCTTGACGGGAGTGAAAGCCGCGTCAAGAGCGATGGTTCCAATTTCAACTCTCTCTTTTTGGATTGTTTCTTTGGGAACATAGCCAAGTCCTTTTTCAATCATCATGTCTATCTGAAGAGTAACGCTCTTGTCGGTAACATTGGCGATATATTGTTCGGGATTCAAAACTTTAACCTGCCCGGGAACGACAATGTCTCCAGCCGTTACGAGCTTCAGGCCTTTTTGTTTGATGCTGGCTGTCTGCGGTTCGTCCGTTAAAACTTGAAATCTGACCTTTTTCAAATTCAAAAGAATGGCGATGACATCTTCTTTAACCCCGGCGATGGTTGAGAATTCGTGTGGGACATCATTGATTTTGACGGAAGTAACGGCGGCTCCCGGCAGAGAGGAATAGATTATCCTTCGAAGGGAATTACCCAAAGTGTGGCCGTAGCCGGGGTAAAGTCCGTCTATTTCGTATGTTCCGCGAAAGTCGTCTTCGCTGATGATTCTGGGCTTTGACGGTAAAATTATTTTTGTGTCGGGCATTGTTTTTTTGAAATTAATATTTATTAAAACTTATAAAAACTACTTGCTATAAAACTCTATGACCGTATTCAAATCCAGAAGGGATTCACCCGCCGACATTTTCGGACGGCCGGAAATAAGAGCTTCTCTTTTCGGCAAATCAAATTTAATCCAGGCGGGAATGGCCCCGCCGTCTTTTATTTTTTCATCTAGATTGACAAAAAAACCTTTGTTTTTGCTTCCCTCTCTAATGCTTATTTTATGGCCCTTTCTGAGACCAAATGACGGAATGGTAACTTTCCTGCCGTCAACGGTGATGTGCCCGTGGGAGACCATTTGCCTGGCCATTCTCCGAGAAGGCGCCAGAGAAAGTCTGTAAACGGTGTTATCAAGCCTTGATTCAAGAATTTCATAAAGAGCTTCCTTGGCCTCTTTTCCTTTTTTTGAAACGGCTTCTTTGACGATATTTTTGAACTGTTTTTCCGAGATGCCGTAAGTAAATCTGACTTTCTGCTTTTCCAGAAGCTGTTTGCCGTAATCGGAAAGAACTTTTCTCCTTTTTTTGCCTTTGCCGATGTTGCGGGATTTTTTGGATTCTGAAAGAATATATTTTTGAGTCTGGCATTTCTCGTAAATGTCAGACCCGAGCCTTCGGCAGATTTTGAATTTCGGACCCGTTTTCATTGATGTGTAATAATAATCGGCTTATTAATGTTTGACTAGACTTTTCTCGGCTTTTTAGGCTTGGGCCCGCCGTGCGGAATGGGAGTTTCGTCTCTGATGGATTTCAAATTTATGCCTTTACCGGTAAAAGACCGAACCGAGGACTCGCGTCCGGAACCGACTCCTTTGATAACCACCTCCACTTCTTTCAGACCCATCAGTTTGGCCTTTTCCCCGATGACATCCCCGACCTGGGCGGCGGCAAAGGGAGTTCCTTTCTTCGCGCCCTTAAAACCGAGGGCCCCGCTTGAAGACCAAGCCACCACCCCTCCTTTGAGGTCGGTCAACATAACTCTGGTGTTGTTGTAGGAAGCCCTGACATGCAAGATGCCGGTCTCCATTTTTTTTCTCGGCAATTTTGAAAGAGCAACCGCTTTGGGGTCTTTGTTCTGTTCTCCTCCCGTTTTTTTGATAATTCTTTTCTTGCCCATGATTATTTTTTCTCTACTTTGACTTTGCCGGAGCCCATGGTTTTCCTGGGTCCTTTTCTGGTTCGGGCGTTGCTTTTGGTTCTCTGCCCCCGAACCGGAAGATTTTTAGAGTGCCTGATTCCTCTGTAACTTTCAATGTCTTTCAGTCTTTTGATGTTTCCGGCGATTTCTCTTTTCAAGTCTCCTTCCACTTTTATGCTGTTTTCTATCATTTCTCTGATTTTATTTTCTTCGGCCGGAGTAACTTCCTTTCCCTTCTTGCCGAGAGGAATGCCCGCCTTATCCAAAATTTTTTTAGCCAAAGGACGGCCGATGCCGTAAACGGAAGAGAGGCCGATTTCAAGCCTTTTGTTGTCCGGAATTGTAATACCCGCTATACGCATTTTTTTATTGATTCAAAATCTAAAATTCAAAGGTCAAAATTTATTTCAACTATTATATATTTCTTTTAAGACTTTTGTTTTTTAATCGTATTTTTGACTTTCCCTCGGCTTGAGCTCGGGACGAAAGTTAATCTTTGGCCTTCAGCCGTTTGTAGTAATCAACCCTGGCGCTGTTTGTGCCTGGGATTACTGCTGCAAATGACATGAATACGACCCTTCCTTCGAACGGTCTTGCAATTTTTACATATTCTTTTAACTGAAGCTTTGACTTTCATCTGACTATAAATATCCTTCTTGAAAAATATTTTTTACAATCTTTTGACAATCCTTCCTTTTCCTCCGTAGGTGTCAAGTTTAACTTCTACCTTGTCACCAATGAGGACTCTTATCCTGTGGACTCTCATTTTACCGCCAAGATAAGCCATTTCTTCTCGTCCATCGTCAAAAAGCACGCGAAAAATGGTGTTAGGGAGCGCTTCCGTCACTGTCCCCACTTCATTTTTATCTCTGTCTTCTTTATTTGCCATCAAGCACGAAGAGTCTCTGTAAAAGACTCGCAGGGGTCATCTTAGCTTTTAAAGGCATTAAAGTCAATACTTTTTTTGTTCAGTTAATCATATGGGGGGGGGATTGTACTCATTTTCACTCCTCTACAAAAGTAGAAATTTAACATATTGATTCAACTCAATTTGGCGGTTCAACCGCCACTGATCTAACCGCCACCAATCTAATTGAATATATTGGTTTAACTACTACAGTTAACTGTAGTAGTTAAAATGGACAAAAGTAGAAATTGAATATTTGATTCAACCAATCTTTTGGGAAAAATTATTTCAAAACAATCTCAATTTTGACTTTGTTGGGATTATCGTCCACGCTCCTTTTCCAAAACGGCCTGGGAATAATTTTAGCTCCTTCAATGGAGGGATATTTTGAGAGAATGCTGTCCAGCCTCTTTTTAGGTTGTCCGAGCAAATCTTTAATTAGGGAATCTTCGTCAAATTTCCAAATTATTTTCGCGTTGCCATCCAAAGAAAAATCAATGCTTTCGGCCGATTCAACACCCGAGTAATTCTTATCCAAAAGAACAAACTTCAGGCCGTCATAGTTTTTGATTTCAACCGGCAGATTGTCGTAAGAGGAGACGGCGCTCCGGGCGGCAAATTCGGCAAAATCGTTTTCATCAAAAATGATTCCAAGAAGAGTAACCTTCTCGGTAACAAAGACGCTTTCTTCAGAGGCGCCGGATGTTTCTGTCTGGCTTTTTGTAAGATAGGCTCCGGGAAGCAAGACAAACCCCTCGGGCTTCTCGGACATCGCCTCTGTCAGTATTTCGGCCTGGAGCCTTTTCTCCAAGTCGGCGCTTACTCTCTGGAGTTCTTCGGGCGAAGTTTTTTTGACATTGCCTTCCATTCCTCCGGTCATCGGAGTTTTGCTTCGAGCGTAAAATTTGCCGTATCTTGGGTCGCCTTTAAGCCCGGGGATGGTGAAATCGGAAAGAGCGATGTTGTATTCCTCGCCCGTCTCATCGGCGTAAACTTTAACCGAAAGACTGCCGGGAACCGTTTCTCCGCCCGTTGTTTTCCTGCCCGGAACGTTGACCGCGTTTTTGATTCTGTAAATAAGCCCGGTCGGCGTTTCAAAGCGAGTATCGGCGATGAGTCTTTGGCCGGCCGAGCTGTAATTGTTATAGATAATTATTTCGCCGAAGGCTTTCTCGGAGACAAATTCCTCGCTTACGGCCGGAGCTTCGGCGGAAGCCTCTCTTGTAACAGTCATCAGATTAAATTTAAGCTCGCCTGACTGGGGTTCTTCAAAGGCCGTAAAAGAGCCGTTCAGAAAGACATCTTCTTGTTTGGGGGTTATTTTAACCTTCGTCCCGGAAAAGAAAGCCGAAAGAACCAGAAAAAGGACAAGAACGGAGGAGGCGGCCAAAAACCAAATGCCGAAACGGGATTCTCTTGCTCTTCTGAAATTGCCGGAACCCAAGTCGGAGCTTTTCCCGATCGGCCCCCCGCGAATAAGTTTTCTTGTGGGTTTTGACTCTCGGGATGATAACGGAATTCTCCTGATGCTTCTTCCGGACCCGGAGACAACATCTTGAAGCGGTTTGTCAGGCATGAATATTTTTACTTATTTAATGATTTTAAAACTCTTGGCCGGAAACGGGAAGAAGAAACCGGCTTTCTTTGAAACGCTTGATTGAAGGATATTTTCCTTTTCCTCTTCCGGTCTTCTCTTATTTTACTTGACTTAGCCGTTAAGTTCAAACACCTTTTTGAAGAACAGGGAAATAATCCCTAAAAATGTGTCTTTTTTATTGCTTTCAAACTCGACAAAAGAGCCAAGGCTGGAGGAATTGATGAAGCTTACTATAAATGAGCCCTCCGTCATGGTATGCTCCGCATATTTTTCGCTCTTGATGACCTCTCCGTACCAGGAAGAAAAATCGTCATCGGCGGTAAAAAAAATAGTTGAGGGCAGAGACAGCCCATCGGAAAGAAAGTCCAGAGATTTTTGAAATTCTTGAAGCCACAAACTTCTGTGTTTTTCAATTTTTTTCCGCAAGGCTTCTTCGTTTGGCTTTTTAAGGGAGCTGCTGAAAAGAAGTCTTAATTTTGAATGGGCTTCACCGGATTCAATTTTCAGGTCTTTTGCCAATCCGCGGATAACGGAGTTTTTGCCCTGCGGAAAAGAAATAGTCTTTACAATGTTTTTTTCTCGGATTAAAGAAACATCCGTCACTTCGCCGGTAATGTCCAAAAGCAGAAAATTTGAAACCCTGTCATACATGTCTCTGGCGGCGGAAAAAGAAACAAGGCCGAAAGAATGATAGGCCAGATTTTCAAGATGAAAAAATTCCAGAACAAGGTCTTCAATGTCGTCCAAAACGCTCTTTTGCGACATACTTAAAAAAACGGAAAGTTCAACGCTTTGGCTTTCTTTTCCGAGAGGTTCGTCCGTTTTATATCCGTTCAACCGGATATCAACAATCTTTTTTTCTATTATTTCCGATTCTTGTTTTCTGTCTGAACCGTATTTCGCCAAACTTGAGTCTTCAAATCTTTTTTCCGCTTCCAAAATATTTTTTGACAAAAATTCTTCCGTAACCAAAAACGGCTTCTCTTTTTCTATCTTGATAAAATCGGTTTCCGAAATAAACCAGGGCGAGGCTAGAGAACAAAGAGCGCGGCGGAAAACGCGGAGATGGCCGGAGTTCGCCAGGATATTTTTTCTCAAATCTTCAAGAACAAGGCCGAGAGATTTGTACATCTCTTTTTTGAATCTGGCCCCCTGAAGGTTCTTCTGAAATTTAATATCTTCTCTTCTTGAGTATAAAATTTTTGGATTTTTTTGCGGAGAAAATTCCAGAAGAGCGCCGGCCACACTGCCGGAACCGATATCAAAAATCAGGGCCGTTTCCTTTTTATTCTTGTCGCCAAAAAAGCCGAAAAAATTAAACATAAGTTAAGTATAAAATAGAAAGTTTAAAGTAGAAAGTTCGGGAAGAAAAACTCATTGAAAAAATTTGGAAACCGATTTTCAATTCGGAATTTTGAAAAAAGATGAGAGTTAAGACAAAAATTCAAAACAAAAACCCGCGGAGCCTGGCGCTCTGCGGGACCGCGAATGTTTCCATTCGGCTTGGTCGACTTGTCGCCGACCCAAAGAACTCGCGTCCGGGTTGGAACCCGGCCAACTCCCTCGGCCTTTCCACGCGGGGGTAAAGGCAAAGATCTACGCTGGCCGAGCCCAACCTCGGGGGGGTGGCCCCTGGGGGGGCCATCCCTCGGGGGTGTGGCTAGCCCGAGGGACAATTAAAATTAGCATTAAAATTTAAGATAGGCAAGCAGGCGACAAGCAGATAAAGGAAAAGTCCGGGCTACAATTGATATTGAAAGACTAACGCTTAGTGTCAACACTAAGTGTTGGTCTTTGTTTGAAAACCACTCTCTAATTTAAAATCGCTTTGATTCTTCTTATTCCGGCCGAAGATGCTTCTTCTTTTTTTATAATAAAGCGTCCGCCGGCGCGGAGAAGCTCGCTTGTATTTTTGACATGCGGACCGCCGCAAAATTCTTTTGAGATGACGGCACCGTCTTTGTCTTTGATGAAAAATACGCTGACAATGTCGGGATACTTTTGCCCGAATTCCATTTCCGCGCCTGATTTTTCCGCTTCCTCGCGCGGCATCTCTTTTTTGACGACGGCAAAGCCTTTTTTAATCCATTCATTGACCTGGTTTTCAACTTGTTTTTTTTCTTCTTCGGTCAATTTTCTCTCAAAGGAAAAATCAATACGCAAGCGCTCGGGAGTGATATTGCTTCCCCGCTGTTTAACCTCCTTGCCCAAAATTTTTTGAAGGGCGGCCAAGAGAAGATGATGCGCCGTATGCAGTCTGATTGTCTTCTCCGACGTATCTCCGAGTCCGCCCTTGAACTTCCCCGCTCCCGCAGTTCTTGACTTTTCTTGGTGTTTCTCCAATTCATTTCTAAATTCCACCGCGTCAACGGCAACTCCTTTTTCGAGAGCAAGCTCATTGGTGAGCTCAAAAGGAAATCCGTATGTTTGATAAAGATTAAAAGCCTCTCTGCCGGATATCCCATCCCCGGAGAGCTTTTCAAACTCCTTCAACCCCCTCTCAAGTGTTTTTTGAAACTGCATTACTTCCTCATCTATTGCGCCCCGCGCTCGAGCTTCCGTTTCTCTTTCAAGATATTCGCGGTCCTTGAAATATTCCGTCTGTTTGAACATATCAAAGATTTTATTTTCAACATCTCTAAAAGTATTTGCGTCAAGCTTCATTCTAAGTTCGCGCGCATGGCGTACGGCGCGCCGAATAAGGCGGCGAAGGACATACCCTCGGCCGATGTTTGAAACGCTAACGCCGTCTGCCGCGAGAAAGAGAGCGGCGCGAATGTGATCGGCAATAACCCTGCGGGAATGCTCGGCGCCGGCGGGAAGAACTCGAAGTATCGGCTCAAACAAGTCGGTTTCGTAAATATTATCTTTGTCCTGAAGCACTACGGCAAGCCGTTCCAGCCCGGCGCCCGTGTCAACATTTTGTTGTTTTAACTTTCCGACGACCTTGCCGTTCTTTTTTTCATATTCAATAAAGACATCATTCCAGATTTCAACGACTTTCTGTTCCGCCTCCGCCCGTTCAAATTGCTCGGGCGCAAGATCCCCAAGAGTGCCGGTGACATCGTAAAACATTTCGGTATCCGGACCACAAGGGCCGTTGTCTCCCGGACTCCACCAGTTGTCCTTGGCGCCTCTGAAGTAGATTCTGTTCTCGGGCGCTCCGACTGACTTCCAAATTTCAAACGACTCTTCGTCGCGCGGCGCATTTTCGTCTCCGGCAAAGACCGTTACATAGAGCCGTTTGGGGTCAAGTCCAAACCCTTCTTCTTTTGACATTAAAAGTTCGTAACTCCACGAGATTGCCTCTTTTTTCCAATAATCACCGAGCGACCAGTTGCCGAGCATCTCAAAAAAAGTCAGGTGCGTTTTGTCCCCCACTTCTTCAATGTCTTTGGTTCTTAAAACTTTCTGCACATTGACAAGCTTTGGCCCTTTCGGATGTTTCTCTCCCAGAAGATACGGAACCAGAGGCTGCATGCCGGCTGTGATAAAAAGCGTTGAAGGGTCGTTTTCCGGCAATAAAGAGGCGGAGGGAATTATTTTGTGCCCTCTTTTTTCAAAAAATTTTAGAAATTTTCCCCTGATTTCGCGATGAGTCATCGTTTCTAGATTAAGCCGGTTTCCGTATAGTAGGCAATCTCAAGGAAGAAGCCCGCGACCATCAGCAAAACTCCGACAATACCCCAAAATTTTTCATTTCGAATGGAGTGATAGACTTTTTTGTCAAGTTTATGCTCTTTCATTATGCGGACATGAACGGCCACGACGGAAAGACCGATAATAACTTTGCCCAAAACTCCGGCCAAAAGGCCCCAAAACAGAAGGTTCATAATTTACAAAGAAAAAATAATTATAAAGACATAGAGAAGGATGAAGGCCCAAGGGATTAAAAGGCTTATTCTAAAAAAATGGTATTTGAATCCTTGGTGTTTCGTTTTTAAAATTTCCCATTCCACGCCATAAAGAGAGAGCGGGAGATTTTCTTCAACATAGTTGATTATTTTCTGTTTGACGATGCTTCTTTGTTTGTAGGAAAAAACAATGGCCCACCAGATAAAGCAAATCATTATGCCGATGAAAGGGATGGCCACCTGCCCGCCGTTCTGGATGAAAGGAACTTCTTGGCTAAAAGAAAAACCGAGAGCGGTCAGAAGAAGAGTGTTTAGGGTCAGGAAGTAGCTGTTGAACTTTTGTCTGGCATCGCTGGTGTGGCCGATTGAATTGACATAAATTTGGTATTGCTTCAGATAGTGGTCTCGAAATTTTGGGCCGTAAGAGGCGGATGTCTCCGAGAAAAGCTTGCCAAGAAGATTTTTATCCAGTCGGATGTCTTTCATCTTTCCATTATATTAGACTTTTCAAAACCTCAAAGTCTTTTTTGAGCTCTGTTTTGTTGCCGGCATTGTAGATGGCCACGGCCGGATGGAAAAGAGCCACGATTTTAACCGTTCCGCCCGGACCTTTGGCCTCATAAACTTTTCCGTGCATATCCGTAATTTTGGTGATACTCTCGGTCAGTCCGAATTTGTTCATAATATATTCCATGGCAAACCTTCCGAGAGTGGCGATAACTTTCGGTTTTATAATCTCAATTTGCCGAAGAAGAAAAGGGGCGTAGATTTCTATTTCCGCGGGATGCGGGTCGCGGTTTTGCGGAGGCCGGTCCTTAAGAATGTTTGCGATGTAAACTTCTTCTCTCGGCAGGCCGATATGAAGTAAAAGCTCGTCCAAAAATTTTCCCGAAGCTCCGCAGAACGGAATCCCCGTTTTAGCTTCATTTTCTCCGGGCGCCTCGCCGATAAAAAGAATGTCGGCATCATGGCTTCCCTGTCCGATGACGGGGTGGTATTTATTTTCCAGACGATATTTATAGAGGGGGGAGTTTTTAAGACTTAGAATCTCGTCTCGTATCTCCCGCATTTTCTCTTTTTTATTTTCTTTTTTCATAGATTAAATATGCGCTAAACATTATACAAATTATACAAGATTAACACCCGCCGCATTGACATTCGTTACACTGACATTCGCCGCATTGATATTCGTTACACTGACATTCGCCGCGCTAACATCCGCCACTACACTATTCTAGTATTCTATAGAATACTAGAATAGTGTAGTGGTTTTTGTTTAAAGCTTTTTAAATTTTTTTATAAAATTAACAATCTCTCTGCCGTAAGGAGAGAGCGAGTGGAGCACATTTAAACCTTGATACTTTTTATTTAACAAACCGGCATTGACCAACCGATGGGTGTGTTGGGAAATATTCTTAAAATTGGTTTTTATATTTGATGATATTTGCTCTAAGGTTGCTTCATTCTGTTTGGATACATAAAGTAATATATTTATCCTGTTGTGGTTAGACATGCCCTTAAAGTGTCTTTCCATTTGTTTGGCGGATTTCATGTTTAATTTTAATTTAAAAATTAAATCTCACTATTCATTCTAGTATTCTATAGAATACTAGAATGAATAGTAGTGAAATTGTTGATATCTGATGACGATGCTTGCTCCTGCGACGATGCCTGTTCCTATTTAATCAATGGAACAAAATAAAAGCCTTGAAATCCTTCTTTTTCAATTTCATCCTCTGATTTCTTGCTGATTTTAAGTATGGAATCTCTGACCGGCGCCACCATTATGCCGCCTGCTTTCAACTGCTTGATAAGCTCTTGTGGAATTTCATCATAAGCGGCGGAAACCAAAATTCTGTCGTACGGCCCTCGTTCAGGATAACCAAGGACTCCTTCTTTTGCTTGAAAAATCTCCGCCTTTCTGAAATTGAATTTGCCCAAGTTGGCTCTGCCAAATTCTACTAAATTTGGCTGTCTTTCAAGACCGTAAACTTCACCACTGGGGCCGACGATGTCTCGAATAAGCGCCGTCGTCCAACCAGAGCCTGAGCCAACATCAAGTACTTTCTGCCCTTCTTCTAATTCCAGAAGCTCAAGCATAAAGGCCACGACTGTCGGCTGTGAGATGGTCTGCCCTTCGCCTATCGGTAAAGG
>PCTS01000006.1:0-2048 GCA_002771565.1 Candidatus Campbellbacteria bacterium CG22_combo_CG10-13_8_21_14_all_43_18 | reverse complement strand
AGAACAAGACTCTCGTTCCCTCTTTTAAATACTTTATTAGATTCTTCTTATCCCCTAACATTTTTATTTATTATAGCAAAAGAAAAAGACGCCGGACCGAAGCCCAGCGTCACGCCTCTCCGCTCCTCACTCGTCATCAATGTTCTGATATGTATGCCCGAATTTGGTTTAGTTTCGGTAAAAATCGGTAATCGTCCAGAAATTTTAAGCCCAAAGCCGGCCAGACTCTCGCCGAGGGGTAAGAGATTAGAAATGACATTCAATGATTCTGTTCTTAAACGACCACTCCTTCTTTTTTAAGTAGTCCGGCCTTCTCCCCTTTCAATCCATTGTAGCCGCCAAGCTTGCCATCGGAACGAATCACTCTGTGGCACGGCACGCTCTTGTCTAAATTTTTTTTCATCAAATTGCCAACGGCGCGAGAGGCGCCCGGACTGCCCGCTCTTATCGCCACTTCTTTATATGAAAGAGTCTGTCCTTTTTTGATACCTTTGACCGTTTTCAGGACTCTTTCAGAAAAGAGTGTCGCTTTTGTCTTCATTTTTATTTTCTTTGTTCTGATTGATAACTTCCAGAACGGCATTTCGATAAAGGCAATATTCGCATTCTTTTCCGGCTTGAGGAATATTATTATCGTCAAGGATTTTCTTGATATCTATTAAAGTTTTTTCCACCCACGAATCGTCGCCTTCATAAGGAATGACCACGACATCAAACTCCAACTTGCCGTCAAAAGCTTTCTCATCGCGTCTGCCGTTGGCATAAACAAAATAACCCGTTTTTGAAACACTGAATCCGTTTCGACGCAAAAGCCACTGATAAACTTCCATTTGCCTTTTGTATCCATCCTGCCAATCGGCATCAAGGTTGACATCCGAATCTTTGCTTGTGGCTTTGTAGTCAACAACATAAAGCTCTCCGGTCTTCGGGTTTTGCCAGATGTCGTCCACGCCGCCTGAAACACGAAAGCCCGTTTTTTCATGAAAATACTCCACGCCGCCGCGAAGCGAGTCGCGCCATTGGTCCATTTTTTCGTGAGAAAACGGAATGGCCTCTATGCCGTATTTTTTCATCAAGGGATGGGCCGATTTTTGTTTTCGGTGAAAATCAAATTCTTTTTTCAGCAGGTGGTCAACGGCGGCATTCAAAGAAAAAGGATAGCCCCGCGGCCTGGCCGTCCCTAATTTATTGTCAATATAAAAACAGCGTGGGCACTCCACGAACAAGTCAATTTTTCCGCGGCTAAGGCGCCAGTTTTTGCCTCCGTAGTTCCAGTTTGGATTTCTGTGAGGTTTATAAAATTGAGACATCAAGGCTATTCTAACACGAAAGAGTTCCTAACCAAGTTTCAAAAATTTGTTATAGAGCGAGGCAAAAGAGATGCCGATAACAAAAGCGCCGACAAAAGCCCAAAGAGCTCCGATAAAAGAGCCCGGCAAAGTCGGTTCAAAGCCCGGGTAGATTCCTTCAAGAAAAGTTACCAGTTCTCCGGCATAACCGAAGGAAGAAAGAAAACCCAAAAGAAAAACGACGACGGCCGAAACAATGCCGAGAGAGAGCCCAAAAGCTTTGACATTTATTCTTCTTAACATTTCCAAATTGTATTAAAAAAAACGGGCAAAGCCGAGCTTTGCTGTGGAAAGTTTCGCTTTCGGAGATTTAAAGTTTTCTAAAATTCCCGAGGGATGACCGAGGTTTTGAATTCAGCGTAGATAATATCGCCGTTTCTGTCCGAAAGAGGCAAATCTTTCTCCAGGTCAAAAACCCTATTGGTGGGCAGATTACTGTCCTCGTTATAGAGGCCGGCGTAATATGCCCCGCCCTCTACCGTCCCGCGCAGAAGTTCCACGACGCCCGCCGTCTCACCGGCATCAAAGAGGCCGGCCCCTAAAATGTTCCCGGGCTCTCCATTGTTGTTTTCAATGATGACGACCCACAAAGGCCCGTCGGTAAAAATTTCATCAACAAAAACGCTCTTACCCGGTGCTTGATTCAAAACCGTCAGGGAAAAACTTTGTAAAGCCGGCGGGGTCGCGGTTTTTTCTTCT
>PCTS01000031.1 GCA_002771565.1 Candidatus Campbellbacteria bacterium CG22_combo_CG10-13_8_21_14_all_43_18 | reverse complement strand
ACCCCGATCCTTCAGATCGGGGTCCAAGTGTTTCTTTGTTGCGGGTGCGTGACTCGAACACGCTCCTAGAGGTTATGAGCCTCTCGAGGTAACCCTTCCTCCAACCCGCTATAATAATAACGGCCGAGACCGAGTGTCTATTATACAGCAAAAACCTTGTATATCAAGCTTTTTGAGGGCTATTCCTGCTCGGGCTTCCCGATTTCCAAAGGCTCTATTCCGGGAGAATTGTCCGTGATTTTCGTAACATCCTTATCAATTTTCTTTAGTTCTCTGTGCGCGAGGTTATAGTGATTGACGGTCGTGCCAAGAGAGTTGCCGAGCCTCTGCATAAAAGATTCGTAGGCTCCGACATGTCTTCCCAAGACTTCCACATTTTTCCTGATTCCTTTGGCGCTTTCTTCTATCTGCAAAGCCCTTAACCCCTGCAGGACGGTTTGAAGATATGCCAAGAAAGAGGTTGGCGAAACGATGATGACTTTCTTCTGCTGAAAAGCATATTCAATCAAATCTCTAGAACTAACCACCCCTACAGTACCCACTAAAATATCATAATAAATACCTTCGGAGGGAATGAACATAAATGCAAAATCCATAGTATTTTCTTTTGGCCTTATATATTTTGAAGTCTCATCTATTCGGAGTTTTAGATCGTTTTTAAATTGCTTTTCCAACCTTTCTTTTTCGGCCGGATCTCTCTCTTTAATCAGTCGATTGTAATTCTCCAGGGAAAATTTTGAATCAACCGGCAAAATTTTATCTTTTATAAAAATAGCCGCATCAACTGTCTCCCCATTTTCAAATTTATACTGCATCTCGAAACTACCGGGTGGCATAACATTTTTCAAAACTGTCTCCAAATAGTACTCGCCCAGAACTCCTCTTTGTTTTGGATTCTTCAAAATATCCTGCAAATTCTGGAGCTGGTCAGCAAAGCCTAAAACATTTTTATTCGTTTCCTCAAGTTTGGTCAGGCCTTCCGTCACATCTTTGACGAGTTTTAGAGACTCCGTCATTTGGTGTTTTACCGATTCCCGCATCTCTCGCGAGCTTTGTCCTATTTTATTATCCAATATACGGGCCAAATCATTCAGCTGATTTTGAATGAATAGAAGCCCTTTATTGCCGTCCTCTTCTTTTCCCCGGCGACTCTGATACCAAATCAGAGCGGAGAGAAAAGCAAGGCCTATGATTAAAATAATATTTGTCGTCATACGGACATTATACCACTCTAAACTCTTCTCCTTCTCCTAAAAACCAGATATTTAGAGAGTTCAATAATAGACAAATTAAGAATACCCAGACCAACGAGGGCCATAATTTCAAAATTAGTGAGACTGCTTAGAGAAAGAATGTTCTTCAGGGGGTCAAAGATAAAAGCGCCGAATAAAAGCGCCAAACTTATAAAAATGGCCAGAAGAAGTATTTTATTTGAGAAAAGATTACTTTTCCAGACAGGGTCGCCCAAGGTCTTAAATGAAAAGCTGAAGAAAATTACATCCAAGGTCAAGACAACAAACATCATCGTCCTGACTTCCTCTATCGGCAAACCCAAACGCATCAAAACAAAAAAGACCGTTACGCCAAGAAGGCTGGTTACAAGACCGACAACCATAATGAGCTTTTTCAGTTCATAATTCAAAATGCCTTCTTTTTTAATGTCGTGGGGATTTCTTCTCATGACACCCTTTTCTGTCGGCTCAAAAGCAAAAGCAAAGTTCATGGCTCCACCCTCCACCAAATTTATCCAAAGAATTTGAGCCGTGAGAATCGGCAGAGGCATATTGAATATCAGAGCGCCACTAATGACAAAAATCTCGCCGAAACTTGTCGAGAAAAGAAAGGCAATTATCTTTTTTAAATTATCAATAATGCGTCTCCCTTCTTCTATGGCGGAAACAATTATAGAAAAACTATTATCAAGAAGGATGAGGTCGGATGCTTCTTTGGCCACTTCCGTACCGGAGCCGACCGCCACTCCAATGTGGGCATTGTGCAAAGCCGGAGCATCATTAACACCGTCTCCGGTCATGGCCACTATCTCCCCCGCTCCCCGCAAGATCTTGACTAAGCGCTCTTTTTGCGATGGCAGAATCCTTGCAAAAACCTTTACTTCTTTCAGAGTTTCAAGAAGGTCTTTATCATTCATTCTCTCGACATCCCCGCCTTCAAGAAATCTGTCCTTTAGGCCTGCGATACCGGTATCTTCCGCTACTTTCAGGGCCGTATATTTATGGTCGCCCGTAACCATAATAACTCTCGCTCCGGCATCCTTAGCTTTTCTGATTGACTCCCTTATGCCTTCTCTTATCGGGTCCTCAAAAGAGATAAGGCCCATAAAGACAAAATTTTTGAAAAATTCTTTTTGGCTTTTTATGTCCTTGAAAGACTCAATATTCGCGCCGTCTGCATCCATATAGGAAACGGCAATAAAACGATAGCCTTCCGCACTTTTCCTCTCCTGTATCTTTTTAAAAGCATCCAGGTGGTTTTCGTTTATCCTGATCGGCCTGCCGCGCTTATAAACAAAAGAAGTTTTTTCCAAGAGATGCTCCGGCGAGCCGCTTATATAAATTCTTTTCTTCGCCCCTTTGCCGCCATATCTATCAAGAGAAGCCGCAAACCTATTCTCCGAATCAAAAGGCAGAAAATCTATCCTTTCATCGCCCTCATTTTCAAGTTCATCCTGATTGAAACCCTCTTCAAGACCCTTAAGAAGAAGAGCTTTCTCGATTGGTCGGCCCCTGACTATCATTTCTGACTTCTCCGGGTTTTCTTCCACAAAAGCATCCGATGCCAAGACGCCATATTTTATAAGAGTTTTCTTATCTTCATTTCTATCACCGCCTGTGATTGAATTGATGGTATAAAGCTCGGCCACGCACATTTTGGCTTCTGTTAATGTGCCGGTTTTGTCGGTCAAAATGACGGTAGTTGAGCCCAGAGTTTCAGCCGCCAGAAGATTCCTGACAAGGCCGCCCTTTGAAAGAATTCTCTCCATGCCGATGGCAAGAACAACCGTCACCGCGGCGGGCAATCCTTCGGGTATGACAGAGACGGCCACAGCAATTGATATGAGAAGAATCTCGCCAATGGGCTCACCGCGCAGAAGGCCGAGAATAAAAATAAGGAGAACGGCAAGACTGATAATCAGAGTTAGGAATCTGGCGATTCTATGCATATTGCGCTGAATAGGCGTCTCGCCCTCTTCTCCGCTTCGTAGAGACTCGGCTATTTTCCCTATTTCGGTATTAGCCCCTATTTCAACCACGATTCCTTTGCCGGTGCCGCCGGAGACGGTCGTCCCCGCAAAAGCTACGCCGCTTTGGTCGCTTAGACTTCCTTCTCTTGAAGAGGCGCGGGTATCTTTTGAAACATCAATCCATTCTCCTGTCAGAATTGATTCATTTATTTCTAAATTTCTTGATTCAAGAATTCTGATATCAGCCGGTACATTCTGCCCCGACTCAAGAACCGCGACATCTCCACGCACAAGGTCTTCCGCCAAGATAATTTTCTTTAAGCCGTCTCTTATGACTGTGGCCCTTTTAATCTGCGATTTACGCAACTTATCAAAAGCCTTACTGGCTCTGCCCTCTTGAATGACACCGATGATTATATTTATAAAAACCGCAATAAAAATAACCAAAGTGTCGACATTCTCACCAAGAATAAAAGTGATTATCCCAGCAATTATAAGAACAAAGACCAGGGGGCTTTTGATTTGCTTTAAAACCCGAGAGGCTATGGTATCAGTTTTTTCCTCTTTAAGAATGTTCCGGCCATATTTTTCCCGGCGCTTTGTTGCCTCTTTATCAGAAAGGCCTTTTTTTGTATCCGTATCAACGGTTTCAGCCACATTTTCTTTTGAAAGAGTGTGCCATTCTATTTTTGGTCCAAGCAGAGCCATGTTCTAAGTATAAGGCATAATGTATCATCTATATAAAATAAGGTAGAATAAAGTTGGATTTGTTCTATTACTATTAGTGGTAATACAATTTTTACTTTATAAACCAATTCCATGACAATACAAGATAAAATCAGAGAACATGCCAGAGGAGCCATGAAAGCCCGGGATGAAACAAGGACTATTGTCCTTAGGAGTATCATTTCCGGCTTTACAAATTACAATGTGGCTAAAAAAAGAAAGCCCGACCACGCCTTAAGCCCGGAGGAGGTTATGGAAGTCATTTCACGCGAAGGCAGGCAGAGAAAAGATTCAATAGAGCAATTTGAAAAAGGCGAACGCTTTGATTTGGTGGAAAAAGAAAAAGCAGAGTTGAAAATCATTGAAGAGTATCTGCCGGAGCAACTGACCGACGAGGAAATTGAAAAAATAGTCGTATCTAAAAAAGAAGAACTGGGTATTGCGGATAAATCGGGTTTGGGCCGGCTTATGGGCGCCGTTATGAAAGAAACAAAAGGCCGAGCCGACGGAAATAGGGTTAAGAAAATAGTTGAGAAAAATCTTTAGAGATTGGCAAAAGATGTATAAAAATCAGATAGCCGCGCGGAGCGAAGCTCCGCGCGGCCGTCTCTTGTCCGGGACTCGCCCCTTACAGGGAGCTGACACTACTTGTTCGTATCAAGACCATGAATGGTGTTCGGCTCAAGGACGAGCTTGCCATTGTCGTCCTTGCGCAAGCGCAGATCCTCCGACTGGAGGAAACGGCGGCGCGGACGAAGTCGAGCCATCTTGGGTACGGGTTTGCGACGAGTATCGTCCTTGCTCCCGCTCCTGTTAAGGGAATTATGAAAGGTGCTCATGGCCATCTCCCGTCTTTCGAGTTCTGGACGTATCCAATTCAAAACTTTACCACAAAATTACCACAAAAAAAGACCGAATATCAACTTTGGCGGTTCAACCGCCAAAACAGCACAACCGCCAAAACCGTAAAACGAAGAGATGAAAAATAGGGGTTTTTTACAAAATACTTTGCCTTAACAACTCGCAACACCTTGCGGGCACTCGCCCGCCACATTTACATCGGTCGAAATTTCATCGGAGCGTCCCAAAATTCCCGCAACAAAGATAAAAACAAGGCTTGCTAAAACCACCCCGATAAAACCAAAAAGAAACTTGTAAAAATTTGATGTTAAAATTTTCATATGTTACCGGGAACAAAAGGCCAAACCGGCCCGATTAAATTATATCTTTCTACTTCAATTTGGCCAATTCCGCATCCGCATAATCAATAACATTTTGCTGTCCCTTTTTCAAAGCGACAGTCTTTGAAAGAGTGAAAAATTCCTTGGCGCTTTCAACCTTTCCTGTGTCACGATAATGTTCCGCCGTCTTTAGCGGAAAAAAGACTTCGTCGGGCAGAGTTTTTATGAGCTCAAGCAACACTCTTAGGGCCTTTTCCGGCTGGCCCAGGCGATGGACATACAAATTGTAGAGATTTTCAGTATATTGAAGGGCCGAAGGATTGCGCTCAAGGGCCAAAACAAGATTTTTTTCGGCTTTTTCATAATTCTGGATAAAGTCCAGATACAAATTCCCAAGATTGCCGTAAGCCACATGGTCCAAGGGCCAGCGAAGCGTCACATAAATCCAAATTTCCTCCGCTCCTTCGTAGTCTTGGACGGCGTTTCGTAAAAGTGCCAACTGCAGCCACTCGTTTCTCAAGGTCGGATCCTTTTTCAGGGCCTCCGTCAAAGCATTATATTGAGCGGCGCTGTTTTCAATTATTTCCCGGCCATAAATATCTGGGATGGAAAATTCTCTGTCCAGATCCGGTACCGGGGCATCGGCATTCGGCAATTTTCCTTCATCCACATTATCCGCTCCGGCAACGGCAACTTCTTCTTCGGTTTGCGTTTCCGCTTTGATATCAATATTCTTCGCGTTCCCAAGGTCTTGTCTAATAAAATAGCCGACGGCAATAACCAGAATCACGGCTATGACTAAAGAAATTATTGTTTGTTTCTTCCGCATAATGACGGCATTGTATCAAAAAAACACCCTAAGGTTAAGAGAAAGATCGCCGGCCCGCCCACTTGGGAGTTCAACTCCCAAGTGGGCTCCTAAGTGGGCGGAGAGTTCGGGCAAAACAAAAACCCCCGCCCGAAGGCGGGGGTTTTTGTTTAAGCCATTCCTCAAAACAGAGAGCTCATAAGCTTCTGTCTTGCGGAATCACAAGAAGGCTTAGTTTGTAGAGGTCAGAGTTACCGAAGGCATATTTGTGCCCGGCAGACCCTTAACCTGGTAACCGTTTGTGAAGTCGAGATCACCAATGGCGTTTTGAGTCGTCGTAGATACGGGCGACCAGATAAAGTCATCGTTCGTATCTCCGTCAACACCGGTAGCTTTCTGCATCAAGTTAGCAGAGTTGACCGGGAACGCGGCATCTCCCAACAAGCTGATAGAGATAGTTTCCGGAGAAGTGTTTCCGGGCTTGTTGACGGTGCTTATCGTCGCTCTAAGCTCAAACCACCTGCTTGCGCCCGCGGGAACAGTGTAGGTGGTCGTAGCACCCTTGGTCTTTGCCGGAAGAATTTCGGCGACCAGTCCGGTGTTTGTGTTGCCGTTACCAAGAAGGTTAGAGGCGTTCAACAAACCATCGGACGAGAAGGTTGTATCAGCCGACGAGTATCCGCTGTCGGTGAATGCGTACAATCCAAAGGTTGAGGTTGTAGCGCTTTCGGTTGACGAGCCGGTAGAGAAGCTGAATTTGTACAAAGCGATATCATCGCCGGTAGCAGTAACCTTGAATTTGTACAGTGTCGTGTCAGCGCCGTTTTCCAGCAATTTCTCGTCTGAAGTAAGAGCAACTTGTGACAAGAGCGGGTAACCCTCCATAATTCTTACGCCGCTTGACGAAGTGTCGGCAGACGAAGGCGTAATGGTTGAACCGGAGGAAACACCCGTTCCGTAGTTGCCGTTTAGGCCGTTGTTGTTTCCGTCGTAGTCAACAGCCAAGAGGTCTCCCGAACGCGTCAAAGGACCAGAGTTGGAAATGTTTGCGATATCACCTTTGATGACAAGAACTTTGGATTGGTCTTTTATAACCCTAAAGTTCGAGAGCGTGGATGAAGTCGCGGTGTCTCCCGTCGGGAAGACCGCGCTACCAATCAATGTCCCAACCGTGTCGTAAAGACTTATCGAACGGCCAACCAAGTCAACCGGAGTGTTTGAAGCAACGGATGAAAGCTGTAGAGCTACCTGAACGAGATCAATATCTTCGTTTGAAGCAGAGAACTTAATCCTTGCCAATTCAACACCCGTTGAGCCGGCTGAAACAATCTCGTAACCCGGACTGTTTGTGTCAAGAACGGCCGTTAACGAACCGCCTGTCGAGGAGGTCATCTTTTGTCCGTTCGCTTCAGTCAGAGTCTCCGTAATTGTTTGTCCCGAATCAACGCCGGTAGCGCCGGTAAATCCAGCCGCCTGCCCGGAGTCAAGACCCCACCAGTAAGCGCCGGTGGCGCCGCTTGACAGGTTACATTTCAAAGCCAAAGTCTTGGCCGTTCCCTTCGGAACGATAAGACCCGTGCCGTCAAATGTAAATTGCGTTGATGAACCAACCGCCGATGGGTTTTCGACATTTGAGCCCGATGTTTTGGATGTACTTCCGTCGTATATCTGACAATTTGAAAGGTTCGTAGCCGTGCCGGATGTTGAGTAATACAACGGAATGGTTGTAACTCTGACATCTTCACCGGATGCGGAAGCGTCAAAGACATAGTTGGCGAAGGTAAATCCGAGAGCTCCGGAGATAACCGTTTGAGCAATCGGAACGCTTGAAACGCTGACCGTCAGGGCACCGGCCTTGACCGTCATCTGATTTAGCGTAATCGCAGAAGCGGGACTTGGCGTAATGGTGTTACCCGTTACTTGTCCTCTAACCGTACTCCAGTCTGTCGGAGTAGTGGAAGCTTGGATGATATCATTTGATTCAAAGTCGGTTCCAACCTTACCTTTGATGGTGTAGGTGTTGATTCCAACTGGGAATGTAACCGAATCGGTGAATGAGAATGAGCCATGTGAGCTTCCGGCAGTGCTCGCGCTGTCTGTCGCGGAGCCGTCAACCGGACCGGCAACAACCGAGCCGTTGGCGTCAACCAGGACAATGTTCGTTACATCGTCCACATCTTCTCCCGCGCCGTCCCCTGTGCGCATGTTGAAGTGCATCTGGGCGACCGTAATAGGTTCGCCTTTAACATCAACAACAAAGGCTCCAAGAGGAACATTTGGCGAGTTAACAGCGATATTTTGAGCGGGAACAGCGTTTGAGTTGGAAACGGTCATGGTTCCAGCCGTAACTGTAACCGTGGCGCCGTCCCACCATGGGTCTTCACCGGAAGTGAAACAAGATACGCCCGTTGCACCAGCACAAGAGTTTGTCTGCGGAGGCGTAATTCCAAATCCGTAAAGCTCGCCCAAAACGCTTAAGTCTGTTCTTTTAGCGATGTCAAAGGCAATAGTTCTGCCCGAACCGCCGTCAACATCACCCTTGATTGAGATTTCTTTGTTGAAACCTTTGTCAATCTCCAGTCCTCCGGAGAAGACTGTGGTGAAGAACTTTCCGTCAGATGAAGCCACTACATCGTAGGCGACTCCGTCAACGTAAGTTTTGAGGTTTGTCATGTCGCTTGAACCAGCAGAACCAATCTGATTCCATCTGATTGAGTTCAGTCTTACTTTTTCAGCAGAACCTGCTGTAACTCTGATTGATGAGAAAGTATAACCCGTCTCTCCAACTTCCTTGGATTGAGCCGCTCCCGGGTCGGAAGCGCCTCTTGCCATGGTAACTGAACCGATAGTCAAACCTTCGTTTACCGTGTGAAGCGCGCCAGAAATCGGAAGCGAACCTGAAATCGCGGCCGAAGTGTTTACTCCAACCACATTGAGTCCGACAATCATTCCGGCATGAGCGGCCGTGGTGGCCGAAGGCCTGTTGGCGCCAATCGTCATGGTCCTTGAAGTTCCGGCCTTAACTGTGAAAGGCTCGGTCAAGGTCAGTTGATGCGCCGAGTTAAGAGTTTTAGCAAGACCAAGTTGTGTTCCGGTTTCGTCAAGCAAGACGACATCCGATAGAACGGCGTCAACCGATTGGCCGATTCGTTCTACCACAACTCCGCTTACCGTTACATCCCCGTCAGCCGAAGCTGTGAAAGTAACTCGGGTAAACGGAATCCGCGCGGCGCCCAAAGGCGCAAGCCCCGCGGAAGGCTGTGAGGCGCTTGAAACAACCAAACCGGAACCTGCCGGGGTTGTAACCGTGTCATCTCCTGTGCCATCTCCGGTACCTGTTCCGGTACCTGTTCCGGTACCTGTTCCGACGGCGTTGCACAATGATTGCGCTTTAGCTCTGGATGATGGGCCCCAATAACCCGTACCGGCTGAAAGACCAACCGGAGCGAGAATATCCGAAGCGTATTTGTCCTGGAATTTGATAACAGCGGCTTTGGTCAAACTGCCAAAAAACTGTGTTTCGTTTCCGGCAGAACCAACTCCCGACGCGGTTACTCGCGTAGCCGAGTCCATGTTCAAGAATTTCTGAACATCCATAACTCCCGGAGCGGAATCCCCTTGCGAGTAGTTCGCGGAGAAGGTGTAGCTGCATGAGCCGCCTCCCGTTGAAGTGCCCGTCATCGCCGCAAGCTGGGCCTGCAGAGATGAAATAGTTGCCAGAAGACTGTTGATTTGGGCGGTAAGCTCTTCAATGGTCTGTCCATGAGCTACCGGCACGGCAAAGGATGCTCCAAAGAGCATAAACAATGCCGCAACCAAAGCAACAAATCCAGCGACAAATTTAGAGGCATATGATTCTCTAATAATTTGCATGTCTTAATTTTTAATTTTAATCCGATCGATTAGAAATATTATTTATTTCCAGGCGATCGACCTTTAAGCCGTCCGCAACAAACGAACGGCACGCCAGACAAAAATTCCGACCATTTTGTCCGGCCTTTTCACTAATCTTCTTGACAAGTTTTCGGCCATTAATAATGCGGCTTCTTCCTCGCCAAGAAAGGCTAGCTGACTAGGCTGATAATTAAACTCGTTGCCGTCTCTGTATATTAAATTATCAAAGTCCTTTTTCTCACTCTTTGCTTGTGTCCATTTGATTTTGTCGGTCCTTGTTGTTTTTGTCCGGGAGCAATCCATTTTATTTATGGAAAGCCCGTAAATTAAGGACGGGGACAAAAAAGACACTCACGCAGGAATCTAAGAGACATTATAAAATCTGCTTAACTTCCCCGCAAAATGGACTTTGTGGATAACCCGAAACGCAAATTTGAAACTGCAAGGTTTGAAATTTGAATCAAAGAGAAATCCCGACTAAATTTTTGCATAAAAGTCTAAAAAAGTCAATGTTTAAGCAATTTTTTTGGTTTTTATCAATTCGGGCCAAAAAATTAAAAGGTGGCGGTATTAGGGGTTTTAAGCTGAAACGCGCGGCTTGGTTTTGTCGTTCAAAATTTTCAAATCCCGTTTCAGTCCGGAAAATTTACAAAGACGGCTTTTAGGCAAGGTAATATAGGCTCCAGCGCTTCTTCCCTCTTTTCTTAAGAACCCCCGCCTTAACAAGAGAAATGAGGTCTCTCTGCAGAGTTTTTTCACTAAAGTCCTTTATAACGGAAGTAATGTCCTTTATGCTTACTTCCTTTTTTAGCTTTATAAAGCTGATTATTTTCTGTTTTCTGGCAGAACCTCTGCGGAATATTCTTTCTTTTTGAACAGATATGTCCTTTTTATTTATAAAGGACATTTGTCCTTTATCTTTATGTCCTTTAGAAATGTCCTTTAGATTGTCCGATAGAACCTCTTTTCCGGAAATCTTTTCTTCTTGCGAGAGAGAAAGAGTTTCCATAATCCTCCCGATTTCTTCTGCGCTTCTGCCCGGGACATCAAAAAAAACACTTTCCAACTTCCGGCCTTCATAATTTATGATATTTGCTTCAACCTCTAAAAATGAGGCTAAATTCCCTATTTCCGTCCTTAAAATCAAGTGGTTGGCTTTGGAGATAAGACCCGCTCCAAAAAGAAGGTCTAAAAAAGAAATGATGGCCGTAATTCTTCGGCCAAGCTTTTCGGAAGACCAAAGATTCTCGGAAAAATTACCGGTTAAAGAAATTGTGTCCTTTATAAGGCCAAGGCTTTCGCTCCTGATTGTCCTTTTGAGAGGTTCTTTATCGTCAAGATGATTGGTTACTAGATAAATGGCGCAAGATATTTTTTCGGATTTTTTATGTATAAAGGACAAATTCTCATTGTTGCCAAAAACGCTTATTTCCAAGCTTTTTTGGATGTTTTTGTCTTCGGTTTTCCGTTTATTTTCATCCATTTTTTTGTCCTTTAGAAGAAAATGTCCTTTAGATTTGTTTTTTGTCCGATAGAAAATGTCCTTTAGAAATTTTGATTTTATAACGGACATTATATATCGGACAAAAGAAAAAGAAAAGCTTTTAGATTCAAACGGCAAAATTTCCCTAAACTAAAATTGCCAAAAAGAAGAAGGTGGCTTGATTTGACATTTCCTTTTTTAAGTTTCCCAGCCAAATGGAAGAGATATAAGGCCGTTGGGGTTTTGCCATTTTGCGCCGAATTTTTTGCGGGTTTTTACAGATTCCTCTCGTCTAATTTTTATCTTATGTTTACATCGGCGGGCCTGCGGTAATTTTCAAAAATTTGCAAAGAGCGGGGGCGGAAGAAAAAGAGACGGGAGATATCCCTGATTTAAGTCCGGACGGTATGTTAAAATAAGGTCTCATGAAAAGAAAAAGAAAGAAAAAGCAACCCAAAAAAACATTCAAAAATCCTCTGAAGAAAATAAATAGAGAAACGGCCAAGGGAGTTTATGTAGTTGTTTTTTTTGTCTTGGGAATTTTTCTGATACTTTCCTCAATGGGAAAGGCTGGGGTGGCGGGCCGAGTTTTGTATGAAAGCCTCTTTGGAATCTTGGGAGTGGGTTTTTTTGTCCTGCCGGTCCTGGCATTTCTTTTGGGAATATCTTTTCTGAAAAAAGACGAGGATAAAGAAAGTATCGGAACAGCCAAAGGTTTGGGCTCTTTTTTATTTTTTCTCTCTTTGCTCGGTATCATTGAAATTCTTGCGGGAGGTAAAGGAGGGGTTGTCGGGGGATTTATCTCCGGTATCTTTTCAAAATTTTTTGACATCTATGGAGGGTTGGTAATACTTACGGCTCTTTTTATCATCTCCCTTTTAATAATTTTTGAGGCCAAACTCAATAAAGAATTTTTCCTCTTCTGGCGCGGTTGGATAAAAAAGAAAGAAGCGGAGGAAGAAGACGAGCCCGACGAGGAGGAAGAGGAAGAATTTGAGGAATACGAGAAATATGAAGAGGAAGAAGAGGAGGAAGAAGAATCGCCGGCGAAACGCTCTCCCCTCATAAACAATTTTTCCGAGAGTCCGGGCATGGGAAAGGCAAGCTCCCTGATGTTTGCTTCTTCCGTTTTGAAACAAAAAGAATACACTCCTCCTCCCCTGAAACTTCTTGAGAACGACAGAGGCCGGCCGGGCGTCGGAGACATCAAGGCCAATGCCAATATCATAAAAAGAACTCTCCGAAATTTCGGCATTGACGTGGAAATGGACGAAATAACAATCGGGCCTTCCATAACAAGATACGCCCTGAAGCCGGCCGAGGGCATAAAACTTTCAAGAATAGTGGCCCTTCACAACGACCTGGCCCTGGCTTTGGCCGCCCACCCCATCAGAATTGAGGCTCCGATTCCCGGACGTTCTCTGGTGGGAGTTGAAATTCCAAACAGCACCAGAACAAGAGTGGGTTTGGGTTCGCTTTTATCGGCCAAAGAATATCAGACATCCGACAAACCGCTGATGATTTCCCTGGGGCGCGGGGTTTCCGGAAAATCCGAATTCGCCGACCTGGCCAAAATTCCGCATCTTCTGATAGCCGGAGCGACGGGGGCCGGAAAATCCGTAACCATACACGCCCTCATAAATTCTTTGCTTTTTAGAAATTCCCCCGAAAACTTGAGATTCATTATGATAGACCCCAAAAGAGTCGAGCTTACTCTCTACAACGGCATCCCTCACCTTCTCTCGCCCGTCATCACGAACGCCAAAAAAGCCATCCTGGCCCTGAAATGGGCGGCCGGAGAAATGGAGAGAAGATACGACATTCTGGAAAAAGAAAGAGTTCGGGACATAATCTCATACCATGAAAACATATTGAAGCCGTATCTGAAAAACAAAAAGCCGAGAGCCGAAGGAGAAGATGAACCGGAAAGAATGTCTTACATCATCATCGTTATAGACGAGTTGGCTGATATAATGTCCACATATCCGAGAGAATTGGAGGCGGCCATTGTCCGTCTGGCTCAAATGTCCAGAGCCGTCGGCATTCACTTGGTTCTTTCAACCCAAAGACCTTCCGTCCAAATTATCACCGGCCTCATAAAAGCCAACATCCCGGGAAGGATGGCCCTGCAGGTTGCCTCTCAAATAGACTCGCGCACAATTTTGGACCACGGCGGAGCCGAAACTCTGCTCGGCGCCGGAGACATGCTTTATGTCTCGGGAGAGCGTTCCCGGCCGACCAGAATACAATCGGCCTTCATCTCGGAAAACGAAGTCAAGACGGTAACAAAATATCTCAAAAAAAATTACGAGGAGGAACTGCCGGCGGGATTCAATATCACAGGCGGTGAGAGCGGCGCCATAGATTTTGATTCTCCTTCTTCTTCCGCGGACGGCCTTGGCGAAGAAGACGATGACGAGCTCTATGAAAACGCCAGAGTGGCGGTCATAGAAGCGGGCAAGGCTTCAACTTCCTATATTCAGAGAAAACTTCGAGTGGGATACGCCAGAGCGGCCCGGCTGATGGATATGCTGGAAGAAAGAGGAATCATCGGACCGCAGGACGGCTCAAAACCCAGAGAAATAGTCGGAGAAGACCGCGAAGAAGAATACGGGAAGGACGATAAAACGGAAGAATAAAAAAATTCCGCCGGTTCGGTATGCAAAATAGAGAAAGAAAAATAATAAAAATTTCCGTTCTGGTTGCGGCCATAGTTATGGTCGGAGGGTTTGCTTTGTTTCAATCACGGAACTTGCTCCAAGGCCCCGATATCAAGGTAAAGAGGCCTTCAAACGGAGAAATTCTGGAAGAATCTTTGCTTGAGGTTCAGGGAGAAGCTCGAAATATTTCCAAAATAAGCCTAAACGGCCGGCAGATTTTTGTGGACGAAAAGGGAATTTTTAATGAAAAAGTCCTGCTTTTCCCCGGCTATAACAAGCTCTCCATTGAAGCGGCGGACAGATTTGGCCGAAAAATCCAAAAGGAATTGTTATTGGTATTAAAAGAAAATGAGGAGATGGAAAGCGGTCTTCCAAAAGCGAACGAACGGTAATTAAGCGGACGAGTTTTGGACATTCACGAATTTATCATATGTGTTAATATTTAGGCAAGAAGTTATGCCAAAAAAGAAATCAACGGAAAAAAGCGTCGGGAACATTGACGAGACCATCAGGGAAATAAAGACAAGGTTCGGCGAAGAATCCATCATGAAACTTGGCGACAGGCCGAAGGTTGGGGTGGACGCCGTTTCAACCGGCTCCATCGGGCTTGATTGGGCTCTGGGCGTGGGAGGCCTCCCTCGAGGGCGAATTGTTGAAATATTCGGACCGGAATCTTCCGGCAAGACGACCCTGGCTTTGCATGTTGTCGCCGAGGCCCAAAAAAAGGGCGGTATCTCTGCTTTCATTGACGCCGAGCACGCCATGGACCCGGAGTACGCCAAAAAGCTCGGAGTAAAAATAAAAGAACTTCTTATCTCCCAGCCGGACACGGGCGAGCAGGCGCTTGAAATAACTGAATCTTTGGTGCGCTCCGGCAAAATAGACGTTATTGTCATTGACTCTGTGGCGGCCCTGACGCCGAAAGATGAAATTGAGGGCGACATGGGCGCTCACCATGTCGGAAAACAAGCCAGACTGATGTCTCAAGCGCTTCGGAAACTTACGGCCATCACGGCTAAAAGCAAGACCATCGTTATTTTTATAAATCAAATAAGAATGAAAATAGGAGTTTTGTTCGGCTCGCCCGAAACGACGCCGGGCGGACGAGCTCTGAAATTCTACACTTCCGTCCGTATTGATGTCAGAAGAATCGCCCAAATTAAAAAAGGTGAAGAAATTATCGGCAGTCGGACCAGAGCCAAAGTCGTCAAAAACAAAGTGGCTTCTCCTTTCAAAGCGGCGGAGTTTGACCTGGTTCACAACGAAGGCATCGCCAGAGCCAGCGAGCTTTTGGTTCTGGGAGAAAAGTATGGTTTGGTTTCAAAGTCGGGAGCATCGTACTCATACGGTTCGGAAAAACTGGGACGAGGCTATGACGCGGCCAGAGAAAGTCTGAAAGAAAATCCCAAAGTGGCCGGAGCTCTGGAGAAAGACATCAAAACGGCTCTGCAACAAAAAGTTTAGACGGCTTGAGCAAAATTAAGTTTTAACTCCGGTGAAAAAAGAAATTGAAAAAAGAAATATGGCCGCTCTTTTTAAGGCCAAAGAATAGATAAAAAAGAAACAGAACAGACAGAACGAGGAGAGTCTGAACAAAAAATTCGGTGTTCATAAAAGCATATCTTGAAAAATAGGAAAGGCTTCCAAAATCAAGGCCTTTCTGAAGCAGATTATTAAAGACGCTTTTGACTGAAACCGAGCTTAAAATCCCCAAAGCCAAAACCAGTCCGATGTATGTCTTCAGAGCGGGGCGAGAAGCGCATTTCTTTATAAAGAAAACGCAATAAACTCTTCTCATAATCTTTTTCTTTAATTGAGTTCCGGCGGTTTGCATCTGATTCCTAAACTAAATTATAATCGCTGACTTTTTGAAACTCCTTTTTGGCCCGATAAATTCTCGTCTTGACGGCGCCAAGGGAAAGGCCTTCCATTCGGGCTATCTCCTTCTGCGGCCGCCTTTCAATAAAATGAAGATGCAGAATTCTGTTTAAGGCTTTCGGCATTTTTGTCATAATGCTCGCCACATAGTCGCTCGCTTCTTTTTTTTCCAGAAAGCCGGCAGAGGCCGGGTCCTCGATATATTTGACCATTTCATCCGAGAGCTCCAAAGTCGCCCCCCTTTTTCTTTTCAGCTTCTGATAATGGGTGAAGCAGGTGTTCTGCAGAATTTTATACCCCCAAGAGGAGAAAGACGCTCCCTCCTGTTTTTGAAATTTATGGGCGGAGAGATAGATTTTCGTGAAAGTCTCCTGAACGGCGTCTTCGGAATCTTCTTTCCCTCTCAAAATCCTTCCGGCTTTACGAAGGAAGGCTTCTTCATATCTTTCAATCAAAACCTCAAAAAATTTGGGGTTTTTAACCGACCTGTGAAGAACTTCCTCGTCGGAGAAGAACTTCTCTTCTTTCGGGTTATCCGTCCCTTCGGAATTAAAATCCAGGAATTTCATACTATTTTAGCTAGATGCTCTCGGAAGCCCGGTAAAGACCTCCGAGATTTCTTTCTAGCTCATTTCTAATAATATCGACCTTATCTTCATATTTCAACCTCTCTATTCAAAAAAGGTTACAGCCTTGAGCGTGGGAGCGTTTTGTAAAAAAGAGAACGGAATGAGTAAATTCCAATCCCTAAATAGCAGTGAACAAAGTATACCGTGGCGGCAGTTATTTGTTAAATG
>PCTS01000013.1:5519-9122 GCA_002771565.1 Candidatus Campbellbacteria bacterium CG22_combo_CG10-13_8_21_14_all_43_18 | reverse complement strand
TATAATTTTCCTGATGCAACATGCCATCCAATAATTGATGGAGTATCATATGAATATCAGTATTCTTCTTTAGATGGGACAGACCTTCAAAAGCTTTGTAGAGGAGAGCCGCGACACCTGCATTAATAGTAGAGCCAGAATGGAAACTTGCTTCAGACGCAGTCTTCTCTCTTTCAATAATATCTGCATTAAGTGGCTCTTGGTAATCAAGAAAAGGATACGTGTGTCCTAAAAATTGAGCGATATCATGGAGCGTCCACCACTCTTCTTCCATGGCATATTTTATGTCTACACCCCTACCTTCTTCGATCGCAATCTTTCTGCACACATCCTCAAAAGTATTACTTAGATATTCAAAGCCCTCGTTTATATGTCTTACAGAACCTTGTCCTGTTTTGATGTAGGTCGATATTGCTTTTGATAGAGCTTGTATGAGGACACTTGTACTAATACGGCTATTTTTTCTTGCTGAGTAACCAAGAGTAGGATACCCAAATAGACTAAAGTTAATCAATAACTTAGGCGACTCAAAAATAGTACGATAAATATTAGAGGAAAGTGCTAAGCCATCGCGATTAAGATGTTTGTAGAAAAATGATCCCTCATCAAGAAATAGATTTCTTACTATAGCTGGAATTCCCACATTACATTGTATCTGGTTGATATCATATTTTTCAATCGTAAAAAGTATATGCTGGAGAGCGTCCAGTCTTTTGGTCGTGAGGACTTTAACAACGGATTCTTCACTTAAAACTACATCTACTATTGCTCTGGCATTCTGACTTATATCACTGTCAGCCTTGTCTTCTTTTATAGACTTACAGATGTCTTTAAAGTTATGCAAAAGTACTTCGAGGGCGGCGTCCGTCCACTTCTCATCGGATCGAGATACTTCGGAAACGAGCACCTCATAAAATCTTCTGGATGTTTTTTCAGTAAAAAGCCCTCTTTGCCTTTTGGCAAAAAACCATAAAGAAAGGGGTGACAATGCAAAAAAGATATAAGCAAGAATTTCATACGCAAGAGGAACATCAAACGGATAACCTAAATAATTTATAGGTATTTGAGTCATTAACACACGAGCCAAAACTAGAAGTAAGCCTATAATCCCAAATGCCCAAAAAGAATATCGTTGCCAAGTAGGACGAATACTTAAAACCGTATCCCATATAGGATTACGAAGTTGGTAAACAGTAAAGATTAGGCCGAAAGCGGCGAGCGCTCCGCCTAAGTCAAGATAGCTCGTAGAGTTAAAGAGGTTACTATTGCAATATCCTTCATTCAAAAAACGAAATAAACAATGCCCCTGATCAAGAGAATTATTTTGGACAATGTTTGCAGAAGGTCCTACCCACGAAGAAATTTGTGTAGCATTTATGTTCTCCAGTGGACTCATAGGTTTATAAATCTTTTATCTTCTTCAGCACCTCCTCAACATTACCGGTATGCACCAAGAAAAAGTGTAGTTTTCCTCCGCCGAGCCTCGACCAGACTTCTCCAATTTCTATCTTATAGGCTGTGTCTTCATTACTTATCCGGTCCGCACCTTTCCACTCCAGAGCGATAATCTGACCTTTCTTTGTGACCGCAATAAAGTCAGGATAGAACTTACCTCGCTTCCATCCTTGAATATAAAAAGGATCAATCTTTTCTCGGCTACGAACCCAATACTTGATGTTGGGGAGAGTATCCAGATCAAGACGCTGTACGAAACCAAGCTCTTCACCATTGAGCTTATCTATCTTCTCGTAATAATTTCTATTGAATTCCTGTGGTACAGCTTGCTTGAGAGAGATCGTGTTTGGGAAAGCCTCAAACGACATCGCCCCGATTTTTTTCTTTTGCAAAAGCGTATCGAATTTCTCTTTTGCGTATTTTTCCAAAACCCCATTAATGGACTCACTCATTCGATCAGCCAGTACGTACCGGTTTACTGACAGTTCCGACAACGTGCGAGTCTTAAGCTGGTACTCAATGGCTTTATCAAGGAAGCTAACCTTGTCTGACTTTTCGAGTAATGGAAAACGTAGCTTTTTATCAAGCCACTGCACCAGCTCACTTTTTGTGTAGTTTTTATCCGAGTATCGTAACTTTAAGTACATCTGGGCTCCACGCATCCACTCATCGTCTTTCTGGATATCAATAATCGCTCTGCCGTCATTATCGTAATGGATTTGAAACTCGAACTTGTGATCTTGTTTAGCTAGCTCGAAATCATTTCCAATTAAGTCCTCAAAAGATAACTGATCACCCTCGAGGGCCATCATCGGCACCTTTAACACATCGGACACGGCTTTTTTAGCTTCGAGCTCGTAAGTCGCATCTTTCTTGTCGGCACTGATAAGATCAGACCTACTGTATCCGTTGCTTTCAAGTCCGGAAATGATTTGACCGGCCGCTTCATTAAAGTCTCTTGCCGAAGCAAAAACATAACTCCTATTGAAGTCTTCATTGGCTTTCCTTTTTGCATAAGGCAGACGAATGATGCGTCCGATAATCTGCTCAACGGCTATTTTTGATCCGAGGTTGGCAACCGAGACAAGGATATAAGCAAAAGAACAGTCCCATCCTTCTGCCAAAGCATTAACGGTAATGATGTAGCGAATTTTGCAACTCTTACTAAAGAGATCGACTCCCTCAAGTTCATTTTTCTCGGAAGTCTTGATCGCAATTTCATCGGCTGAAATCTTTCGCTCGAGCAGGAAATCCTTTAGATGCTCGACAGTAACACTATGACCGTCTTTACTCTTAGGCTGTGCCTGTAATAGAGCAATCGGACGAATATATTCTCCTTTTATTTTCTTAGCGTCTTTCTCAAGTTCAATTCTTTTCTCAATTCCTCTAGTAACGGAGTTCTGCCATTGAGCAGAACTCTCAAGCACAATAGGAATTTTCACCATCTGCTCATCCTTAAGTTCTGAAGCATGAATTTCAACCAGAATATTACTCTCACTGCGTGGGGTCGCGGTGTATTCAACAATAAAGCTTGGATTTAAGTCTTTCAGGAAATCAATTGAAAGCTTGGTTGTGGTTTTATGACCCTCATCAATCACAATAAGCGAATTACTCAATCGGACAACGTTTGCAAGTGAGTTAATTACCGATCCTTCGCTGTCACGCTCAAGATAATCTGGCTCGTCTATGTTCTCAAAATGTGTCAGGAGCGTACCGTTTTCTTGATACACCTTATACTTATTCTGGAGAGATTTTTCTTTGCGGAACGCCTCAAGGCTGGAGATGACGATGCAGAGATTATCGTTTACATCTTCCTTCCGGATACTCAATGCTTCTTCGTTTGAAAATACTTTTACGCTGTTATCAAACGCTTCGTCCAAAACTCTGCGGTGCCAGTCTTTCCGGTCTTTAAATTTCTTGAGTGTTTGAGTTTTGATTGCTTCAGAGGGCGTAAACCAAAGCACTATCCCTCGGTCCAACTTGTGCTGGAGCGCACCAGCCATAATTTTCTCTACTGCATGGCAACCTACGAGGGTTTTTCCACCACCGGTAGGAATCTTTATGCAGACAAAAGGAACCTCACCAAATGCCTCGGCATGATAGGGCTTTTCAGTAATGCCCATAAAAGCATACTCGAGGTCTGCCTTA
>PCTS01000013.1:2543-5503 GCA_002771565.1 Candidatus Campbellbacteria bacterium CG22_combo_CG10-13_8_21_14_all_43_18 | reverse complement strand
AAGAATTGTTCGAGCGTTTCTAATGTATTTTTTTGGTATTTTTTAAGTTCCATAGTATTAGTAGACTTTTACTTCATAAGGGATCTGCTTGAAGACGATATTGTGCCTTGCGAGCGTATCATCATCAATCAGACACCGGTCTGCATATATCACTTTCTTGCTATCGGTATCCTTAATCTTTTTGAGAAATGATTTATCAAGGTCGTTCCTATTCTTGCCTTTGTAGAGTAGGTAATATTCGGTCGTATCGAGTTCACCGATGAAATTCTCATCAATTTTCTTGGGGTCTATATTCGTTTGAGTCTCGGTAAAATAAATGTAAGTAGCAAACTGTCTAAAGTCGCAAGTTTCTTCAATCTGGCCGTGTTCATTAAAAAGAGGCTTATCAAGTTCGCAGTATTCAAAACCATCCTTGTAACCATATTTTTTAATTGCTCTTTTGACTCTCTCGGCAGTTATATCTTTTGCAACTTTATCCTCCATTTCAACCATGATAAATTTGCGAGTACCACCATCCTCTTTATTCAAATCCAAAACCGCATGGCCGGTCGTGCCGGAGCCAGCAAAGGAATCTAGAACTGTATCGTCGGGATTACTTGAAAGTTTAATGATCTGCTTAATCAGTGAGGGAGGTTTTGGAGAATCAAAAGGATTATCATCGAATAGATGTTTTATGGCTCGCTTGGCATCGTCATTACTTCCAACTTCGTCATATAACCATATTGTTTTAGGAATCACACCATGCTTCATTTCAGCAAGATATTTCTTAAGGCGAGGAACAGCACTCCCATTTTTTCCAAACCAAATCGTACCTCCTGCATCAGCTTCTTTTAGAGTATTGATGCTATATCGAGGGAACGTGCCAGCAGGTGGTTTCCACTTCACACCGTTTGAGAAAGTGAACTCATAGGTCTTATCCGTACCGCTCTTTGCGTGTAGGGGTTGAGTCATCCAGACCCCACGAGGGTCTTTATCAGGATTTTTATAACGTGCATCTTGCTCCTCGGTTCTTGCCAGTAGATTTATCTTAAAATTCTTGTTTTCTTTATTTTTTGCATAACAAATTATAAAATCGTGCGTATTTGAAAAATACTTTGCATCATTACTTTGTGTATATTTCTTCTGCCAAATTATGGTCGTTACGAAATTTATCTCCCCAAAGATATCGTCCATGGCGAGCCGTAGATTACAGTGCTCGTTATCATCGATTGAAACAAAGATAGAACCATCCTCTGTCAGTAAGTCCCTTAATAGTTTTAACCTAGGATAGATCATGCAAAGCCACTTATCGTGCCGTGTCAAATCCTCTGATTCCCGGCCAACAACCTTGCCGAGCCACTGCTTGATCTTGGGAGAATTAACTTTATCGTTGTATACCCAACCCTCATTACCGGTGTTATAGGGTGGATCGATATAAATGCATTTTATTTTGCCGTAGTAATGAGGCATCAATGCCTTCAAGGCCTCGAGATTATCGCCGTGGATTATAAGATTTTGAGAATTGTCACCAACGGATGCTGTCTTAACCTTTTTCAGCAACTTAAAAGGTACCTCCTTATCGTGGTTTACTACAGCTTCTTTTCCAATCCAGTTTAGTGATGCCATATATTATTTTTGTTCCTCGGGGCCATTCAAAGACTCCTCTCCAATCTTCCAGACACCTTTTTCTAAAAAGGCCTCGATGGTTTGACGAGTCGCCTTATTTATAAGGTTTGAATGGGAGAGCTTATTATTTTTTGCATAATCAGAAAGCATAACAATCTTCTTACCCTCTAAATAAGCCAAGCGTTTGTGGTAGCTATTGGTAAGTGCCTTACCAACGATCCCCTCCATGATTCCGGTTGCACCTTTTTCATCAAATTCATTGAAGGCATCGTAGTATTTCTTCCTGTCGATGAACTTAATATTTATCGGCACGAAACCTTCTCGTATGAGCAGGTAGTTATTGATGACCCGTCCAATGCGACCATTGCCATCATTAAATGGGTGGAGATACTCAAAGGCAAGATGAAGTCGGGCGATACGTTTGATGATATTTTCATGGCTCGTAGCGTTGTATTCCGAAAGCATTTTTTCAAGACTTCCGTTTATTTCTTTTGGAGCGGGAGCAATATGACTTCCGACACGAACATACTCGTCATCTTTGCGAAATCTTCCGGCAATTTCATCGCGGATATTCGACATAAGCATCTTGTGGAGTGACAAGATGACATCAAAGCCGATCTCTTGTTCTTTAGCTCTTTTGTCGATGTACGATACAACTCGGGCAAGATTTTTTGCTTCGAATATTTCTCGTTCAGAGATATACCGATCAAGATCGATTTGGAGAAGTATCTTTTCTGTCTCTTCAAGAGAAAGCGTGCTGTTCTCGATAGCGTTCGAGTTATATACTTGATCGGCGACTTCCGCTTCGCTTATAAGCTTAATAAGCGCATCTTTTCCTATTGATGCTTTGTAGTATCTTTCCCGAAGTAGGTTGATTTTATTAAATGCTACAGATGTTTTAGCCATATGGAGTAAGTATAGTCTTTTTCACGCTTTTGTCAACTGTAATCGTGAAAACCTCTCTTTTTTCTTATATTTTCACGTTTTCAATATGTAAACGGAATAAAACAGTACTATATCAGTGTAGTGATATAGAGGATCAGGAGAAGCATATTAGCCCTAAAATAAAGGCTTCCAGGCCGTATTTACTAAATAGGTTTTGCTCTCCTTTGGCGTTTCCGTAATATGACACTTTTGTATCATTACGGAAACGCGAACTGGAAGTGAGCTTTAACCTAACATCCAGTTCAAAAACCGACATTTCGTCCAAGTTGCATAGTTTAATCACTGTACTATGCAAAAAAGGGGAAATAAGCATAGTACAACGTGAATACTATGCTTATTCGGGTCATCCGGTCTTTTTACACAAGGTACCTATGATGCAATAGTAAAAAGTGATAAAATAAATCCAACAG
>PCTS01000013.1:1176-2516 GCA_002771565.1 Candidatus Campbellbacteria bacterium CG22_combo_CG10-13_8_21_14_all_43_18 | reverse complement strand
AAAGTGATAAAATAAATCCAACAGTTAAATAAGTGCCTCACGAGGCAACCTGAAAGGTATTCCGAATTCAAGGGCTCGCGATCTGTTATCACGTTCTGTGGTATTAGATCGCGAGCCTTTTGTTTGACTGGATAATGAATATGAAAAATGAGAATGAGAAAAAGAGCTTCATCAAAGCTCTCATAGACCGGCTGGATAATCTGACACGTGTTCCGTCCAAGGTTTATTTTAATTTCCCGTCTCCTCACTTTGATATTTCTGACCAAGAAACTGTTCTCGTCGAGCTTAAAAAGAAAAAGCTGATATCAAGCTACCGATGGAGTGACGGTGATTTTGTAATCACCAGGCCGAGCAGGATAGGCCTTTGGGAATACTGGCAATGGCTCAATCTTGAACCGGTCCCGGAACAAAAGCTCGTGGACAGCAGAATAGTTTTTAACGAAGAAACCGGTGATATAACCCAGGGCGAAAAAGTCTGCCCAATCACAATCAACACAAATCAATATTTTCTCTGTAAAGCATTGTTCGCCGTTCCTTTCGGCACGCCGGTAATGGAGATCGACATCATGGAAGCGGCCGACTTGGCCAGAAGGGAGCCGAAGCGAAGCATACGCGATGCTCGCCTCGCGGTGAATAAGAAAATCAAGGAGAAATTCGGCATAGACGAGTTTATCTGCTGGAAGAAACAGCGGGCTTGGATCAAGAAATAAATTGCGAGTCCGGGTGACTCGAAGGTGAATCACGGGCGCGAGAGCAGACTGGAATAAAACAGTCTGTTTTTATTTATAAGAATAAGCATCATTATGAAAATCAAAAAATCACAGCCAACGTATAACACCACCGATTTCTATTTAAGCTGTTTTCTTCTAGCAAGAGGCATCCAGCTCATAGGACTCAATCAAACCGACGAACCCAGCCGTCGGTCATTTGTGTTTGTGGAATCGGACATGCGATCCGTGCTCATGAACGAATACAACTTTGACGGAGAAGCGGAAATAAACGTGAGGGATTTTATATCGGCCATACGCAAGCTCAAGACCCTCTTATACGAAAAATAATATGGACAACATCCCAAACACAACTCAAACGCCGAACATTATCTTTAACGGTCTGATGAAAGAAATGTCCGACACCGAGCTCCGGGTCGTGCTTATCGTCACCCGGGCCACGCTCGGCTGGGTTTTGGATCGGGAGAAAGGAATGCGAAAAGAGGAGGATTGGATTTCGCACTATCAGCTCAAACAGAAAACCGGCCGTGAGTCCGGTGCCATATCGAAAGCCATTGACCGGTGTATTCAGAAAGGTTGGATAGAAGCCAGAGATCATAGTGGTGAACTTTT
>PCTS01000013.1:0-1158 GCA_002771565.1 Candidatus Campbellbacteria bacterium CG22_combo_CG10-13_8_21_14_all_43_18 | reverse complement strand
TATTATCGTTTAGGTCCAGCTATCCTACTTCGGACATCTTCGGAAAGCGAAGATGTATATGTAACCTCTTCCAAAAGCGAACTTCATAAACCGAATTTCGCAAAGCAAAGTATACAAAAGGTAATCCCTACAAAACTAAATATACAAAAAACTACTGCACCGGTCCCGGACAATTTGGAGATTCCAATGACGCTCAAGGAATTCGTGGATTGGTGCAGTAAGAGTAATCAGAAGCACGTTCGAATCATTGGTAACTGGGCAGACACGATTGAGCCCGATTTTCAGACCAAGAAGCAGTGGGAGGTATTTATAAGACGAAACTTGAGACCAGCAAAGAATCTAGAGCCATTTGAGGACAAACGGCTTATTGATGGATTCAAGAAAATTCAGGAAGCGGCCAAGCAAGGTTGGCTCAAGAAATACACCCTTGAGACTCTCTTTAAATTTATCGTATGAAATACAGTCAATCGGCTGAAGCCGTAAAAACCGAATACGATCTGAATAAGCCGGAGGAAAAGAAAGCCATCCGGGATTTTGAAGTACTGCTAGAGAATTTGAAAACAATAACGCTTAAATATCCACTCTGGGTTTATGGAGAACCGAAAGATGTGATTCCGGCGTTTAAATTCGGCAAGCGGGAATTTCCAGAAAGCATAAACCCAAGACGTGTTCGCAATGACATCGTTGGTCTTACCGATGCCGGTATCATTCAACACCTGCTCGAGGTCAAAGCAATATCCCGTCGCCATGTAAAAAAGGAACATCCGAATTATGGCTGGGCGGTGGGTCCCAATCTGAAAGCATACGAAGATTTTTATCAGAAAAAGAAAGCCCTCGAGGATCTCAAAGATAAACGTGCCTACGCCGAGCAAAAAGACGAGGAATCATTTGACGCTCTTGTTGAGGGTCGAGAGGAATTAATTAAATCAATGAAGCCATGAATGAATACACCGAAGAAATGGAGAACGCCCTAGACGTGCTTAAAAGAAACCCAGCTAAAGGGGCGGAAATAGTGGTCTCCTTGCTTCAAAGCAAAGATGACATGGTCAAGCTCGAGGCGGCCATATTTATTCTTGATCGGGTTCTAGGGAAGCCAAAGGCAATGCCAAACAGAGGCCGAAAAGACTCTACTTAACCCAACTTTTTATGGCCAAACTG